>NZ_JBEXKU010000019.1:0-103436 GCF_040609575.1 Streptomyces sp. NPDC004647
GCCTGACGCGGTTCAGGCCCGGGCCGCGTCGTATCCCTCGCGAGGGTCGCCGGCGCGGTTCAGGCCCGGGACGCCGCGTCGTAGGCCCCGCGGGGATCACCGGCGCGGTTCAGGCCCGGGCCGCGTCGTATCCCCCGCTGGCCTTCTCGACCTCGGGCACCCGGCTCTCGGACCAGCGGGCCAGCTCCCACACCTGCCGGGCCGCCTCCTCGCCGAGCACCTTCCTGAGCGTCTCCCCCGAGTGCCGGCCCCGCGCGGCGCTGCCGTCGAAACGTCGACGCACCAGGGAGGACCCCTTGCAGCAGAGCAACGCCGCGCACCCCGAGAGGACTGCCCCCGCCTCCCCGATCCGTAACGGACTCGCGTACGGCTTCGCCGCCTACGGCATGTGGGGCCTCCTCCCGCTCTACTGGGCGCTGCTGGAGCCCTCCGGTGCGGTCGAGATCCTGGCTCGCTGGCCGTGGTCAGCCTGATCCTGCTGGCGCTGCGCCGTTGGGGCCAGGATCGGTCCACTGCTGCGACAGCCGAACGGCTCGGCTGATAGCCCTCGCGGCGGCCGTCGTCGGTCGAACTACATCTGGGGCGTCAACTTCTCGGCCCTGAAGGAGCTTGCCCGCTCGGGCGCTTCAAGCCGGGTCGCGCTCCCGGCTGTCCCCTACGACGGGACGGCCACGGGTCGCATCTACCAGCCAGGGAGGTGTTACGTCCCTGGTGGTACGGGTGCGTTGACGAGCACCCACGCCGAGCGTGCGCCGACGGCTCGGACCTGTTCCAAAACCTGAGCACTGCCGCTGACCCGGATCCGCTCCCAATACCTGATACCTGAGCCTTCTCGGGGACCCGACGTCATAGCGTCATGCCCTCGCAGCCCCGGCCCCGCCTTCCCCGCCCTCCGGCCCCGTACGGCGGCGGTACGGACCGATATCCGGCAGGTCGTGTCCGATTTCCGCCCTTGACGTGACGTCAGGTTCCCCTGAGCATCAGGCTCGCACCAAGAGTCTCAAAAGCTGGACAGCTCCAGCGCCCTGCGGCCGCCCAAGCCGCGGGGCGTCCTGTTCGTTCCGTCCTGTTGCCGTTCGGAATACGGAGCCCCCACCATGTCGTCGAACACCCCCCGCACCGAGCGAACCACCGCCCGAAGATCATGGATCCGCCGGGCCGCCACCGCGGCTGCCGCGGCCGGTGCCGCGGCCGGGCTGGTCGCCTCCGCCCCGGGAGCCGCCGCCGCACCACCGTCGCCTCCGGCCACGGTCACTTCCCCCGCCGTTGCCGCGGCAGACGCGCCGGACATCCCGATTGCCAACGTCAAGGCGCATCTGACCCAGCTCCAGTCCATCGCCACCGCCAACAGCGGCAACCGCGCCCACGGCCGCCCCGGCTACAAGGCCTCGATCGACTATGTGAAGGCCAAGCTGGACGCGGCCGGATTCAGCACCTCCGTACAGCAGTTCACCTCCAGCGGCTCGACCGGCTACAACCTGATAGCCGACTGGCCCGGCGGTGACCCGGACCAGGTGGTCATGGCCGGAGCCCACCTCGACTCCGTCACCTCCGGCGCCGGGATCAACGACAACGGCTCCGGCTCGGCCGGCGTCCTCGAGACCGCGCTCGCCGTCTCCCGCGCGGGCCTACAGCCGGCCAAGCATCTGCGCTTCGGCTGGTGGGGCGCGGAGGAACTCGGCCTCATCGGCTCGAAGCACTACGTCAACAACCTGCCCTCGGCGGAGCGGTCGAAGATCTCCGGGTATCTGAACTTCGACATGATCGGCTCACCGAACCCCGGCTACTTCGTCTACGACGACGACCCGCAGATCGAGTCGGTCTTCAAGGACTATTTCACCGGCCTCGGCGTCGCCACCGAGATCGAGACCGAGGGCGACGGCCGCTCGGACCACGCGTCCTTCAAGAACGCGGGCATCCGGGTGGGCGGCCTGTTCACGGGCGCGAGCCGTACGAAGTCCTCCGCCCAGGCCCAGAAGTGGGGCGGCACCGCGGGCCAGGCCTTCGACCGCTGCTACCACTCCTCCTGCGACACGACCTCGAACATCAACGACACCGCGCTGGACCGCAACAGCGACGCCATCGCCCACGCGGTGTGGGCCCTGAGCGCCACCGGCTCGACCCAGCCCGGCACCGTCTTCGAGAACGCCGCCGATGTCTCCGTACCGGACAACGGCGCCGCGGTGACCTCACCGGTCGAGGTCACCGGCCGCACGGGCAACGCACCTTCCGCCCTGAAGGCCGCGGTGGACATCAAGCACAGCTGGCGCGGCGACCTGGTCGTCGACCTGCTGGCACCGGACGGGACCGCGTACCGGCTGAAGAGCTCCAGCGGCTCGGACTCCGCGGACAACGTCATCGCCACGTACACGGTCAACGCCTCCGGAGAGGCCGCGAACGGCACTTGGAAGCTGCGGGTACAGGATGTGGCCGCCCAGGACACCGGCTACATCGACAGCTGGAAACTCACCTTCTGAGGCCCTCGCCCCACCGCTCCGACCCACCCGGGCCCCACCCCGCGCCGCAGTACGGCTGTGCGCGGTGGGGCCCGTACGTACGGCGTCTACTTCGCCTCGTTGGCGGCCTTCACCAGCGTCGCCTTGTCGACGGCGCCGACGTACACAGCGCCGTCGTCCGTCAGCAGGGCGTTGACCAGGCGGGTGCTGAACACCGTGCCCGAGCCGAACTTCCCGCTGGCCTTGTCGCCGAGGCTGTCCATGAACTTCTGCGCCTCGGGCGGCATCCCGCCCTTGTCGTCGCCGGACCGTCCGGACGGCGCGCCCGCCCTGTCCGGCGCCTTCAGCTGGACGACGGACGCCCAGCCCTCGCCGATGGCCTTCAGCCCGGACAGACCGCCCAGGTCGCCGGCCGAGGGGGTGACGGGGACATCCAGGCCAGGGGCAGCCTTGCCCCGCTCCTTCCCCAGGTCCTTCTGTTCCTTCACCTCGGCGCCCTTGGGCGGAGTGAACTCGAAGGTGCTCGCATCCGGCCGGCCGAAGTCCACCGAGGTGAAGCCGGCGTCGACCACGGCCTTGCCGCCGCTCTTCGGCGAGAGCGTGACCTTCAGCGGCACGCCGTTCTCCGCGTCCACCGCGATACGGATCGCGCCGACCGTGGATCCCGACTGCTTCGGCTGGATCAGCAGCTTGTAGGCATCCCGCCCGGCGACCTTGGCCGTGCCGTCGACCTTGACGGACGTGGTGTCGTCCACGGCCTTCAGCACCTGCTGCGCGAACGCCTGCGGGGTGGCGCCCTCCGGACCCGTCTCCCTGTCCGGCGTCGGCTTCGCCTGCCTGTCCCCCTCCGGCGAGGTCGCGTGGTACGCGGAATTGGTGGCGGAGTCGTACGCCCACACCTCAGCGCCGTTGTGGACCAGGCTGTACTCGGCGGACTTGTCGACGACGGTGAGCCGGTGCTTGTCCTCGCCGTCCGCGGATACCCGCAGCGTGTGTGAACCGGCCGCCAGTTCCAGCAGCTTGGCCTGCGGATCGGCGGTCGCCCCGCCGTCCTTGCCGTCGTCGCTCTTCGATGCGCCGCCGAGGAGGCCGCCGCCACCACCGAGTCCCGGCAACGACGGGAGTCCCAGGTCCGTGTCGATCCTGACCGTGCCGGACATCTGCTGCGTATCCGACGTGGCGATCTTGGTAATGAGTTCTTCTGCCGAGATCTTCGGCAGATCCGGGTCGCCGGAGCCGGCGAACGCGGGGACGAGTCCGATCGTCACCGCGGCCACCCCCGCCACTGCGACCGGGACGGTGATGCGCGCTGTCCTGCGCTTCGGTTCCGCGGCCTCCTCCTCCGCCTCCCATTCGTCGGTGACCTGTGTCGGTCGCTTCCGTTGCATCTGCCGTACCTCCGTGGTCGGCGGCGGTTGATCGCAGAGCACCCCAGGACGCACTCTCGCGGACCTTGTCACCCGAGCCCGCCGCGCTTGTGCTACTAATCCCACCAAATCATCCATGTCAAAGCGTCAACCGCCGGGATCAACTCGACGTACACCTATGGGATGAGACGACCCGTCCGGACGGCGGAACGGATACCGCCGAGGGGGGAGCTGCCCTTAGGGGCCGGATACGCCGGGGACGACCTGCCGCACGGTCTCCGGAGCCGTGCCGGACGGCCACCACGGAACCGGCATCGGCGCTACTCGGTTCCGCCCCCGGTCCCACGGCACCGGGGGCGGATTCCGCGGCGGGCGGACCGTGCGGCGGGACCGCCGCAGCGGGCATCCGCCAAGGACGAGCAGTGGGCTCCCCCGGTGACGAACAGCGGGCGTCCGCCAGTGACGAGCAGTGGGCTTCCCCCGGTGACGAACAGCCCGCCGGACCCGCCGCTGACAGGTCAGCCGGCGCGGTGGACCACCGCGTCGCACAGCGCCTCGAGCGCGGCCTTCGCGGCGCACGCCTTCAGCGGTGCCAGGGCCGCACGGGCCTCCTCCGCGTAGCGGATCGTGTCCCGTCGGGCCTGCTGCAGCGCGGGGTGGGCGCGGAGCAGGCGCAGCGCCTCCGCGTGCCGGGCGTCGTCCGTGAGGTCGCCGTCGAGCAGCTCGCACAACTCGCGGTCCCCCGCCTCGCCCCTGGCCTCCGCCTGCGCCCGCAGGTGGAGGACGGGCAGCGTCGGAATGCCCTCGCGCAGATCCGTGCCGGGCGTCTTTCCCGACTCGTGGCTGTCGCTGGCGATGTCGAGCACGTCGTCCGCGAGCTGGAAGGCGGTGCCGAGCCGCTCGCCGTACTGGGTGAGGATGTCCACGACGCTCTCGTCCGCGCCGGACATCATCGCGCCGAAGCGCCCCGAGACAGCGATCAGCGAGCCCGTCTTGCCTGCGATGACATCGAGATAGTGGTCGATGGGGTCGCGGCCGTCGCGCGGGCCCGCGGTCTCCAGGATCTGGCCGGTGACCAGCCGTTCGAACGCCTCGGCCTGGATGCGTACGGCCTCGGGACCGAGGTCGGCCAGGATGTGGGAGGCGCGGGCGAAGAGGAAGTCGCCGGTGAGCACAGCGACCGAATTGTCCCAGTTCGCATTGGCGCTGGGTACCCCGCGCCGCACATCCGCCTCGTCCATCACGTCGTCGTGGTAGAGCGTCGCCAGATGCGTCAGCTCGACGACGACGGCGGAGGGCACCACACCCGGTGCGTGCGGGTCGCCGAACTGGGCGGCCAGCGTCACGAGCAGGGGCCGGAACCGCTTCCCCCCGGCCCGTACGAGGTGCTGCGCCGCCTCCGTGATGAACGGCACGTCGCTCTTGGTGGCCTCCAGCAGGCCCTCCTCGACAGCCGCCAACCCGGCCTGGACGTCGGCTTCCAGAGCCTGGTCCCGCACGCTCAGCCCAAATGGCCCGACGACGGTCACGAGGGGTTCTCCTGTCTGCGGACGACTACGCGGAATGTCGATGTGTCGCTGTATGTCGATGTGTCGCTGTCACCACCGGCAGAGTATCCGGTCGCCTGTCGATCACAGCGGGCGCCTGCCCGGCCGGCGCCCCGGCGTAACCCCGGAGATATACGACATGTTCGTGACAATCAGGATTCGGTGTCCGAGATCGCCGACCATGGCGTTCTCTCATCCACTGCGAGGCTGCGACGTGGGCGAAGGGCGGGTGGACGGGGCGTGCCCGACCGGCTCGCGGCGCGGGGCCGGTACGAAGGCCCGAGCACACACGCACCGTGTGCGACCGGGTCCACCCACCCTCCTGCCCGCGAGGGCCGGACATCAGTCTCTGCCCGGCGGCATGAACCGCTCCACCGCTCCGAGGAACGCAGCCGCCGCAGCCGCCTGCCGCAGCAGAGGGCACCGCTCCGCCCGCCGTCGGCCCGTGGGACGAGGCGGGAGCGGAACGGCGACGAGGGAAAGGCCTACGAGGGAAGTGCCGCGGTGCCGGAGACGCTCAGCGGCAGTCCGCCACCACCGCCTTGGCCAGCCGCCGCGACGCGAACTCCGTTCCGCAGACGAAGCGCATCACCGGCCCGTACGACGCCGCCGCCGGCAGGCCCGTGAAGTACAGACCCGGCAGCGACGAGCGGTAGCCCGCGCCCAGCCTCGGGGCGCCGCGGCTCGTGGTCAGTTCGGTGCGGAGCTCGTCGCCGAGGAAGTCCAGGGCCGCCGTGTCCACGCGGTAGCCGGTGGCGGCCAGGACGTGGTCGGCGGAGAGTTCCGACGTGCGGCCGGCAGAGCCGGTCAGGATCAGGACCGGTCGGCCGTCCTCCACCCGGGCCCCCGCGATCCGGTGGCCCGCCGTGACCTGCACGCGGCCCTCGAAGCGCTCGCGCAGCCACCATGCCCCGAGCGGTCCGAGCACCCGCCGCACCAGGTGGTGCCGGGCGGCCGGGGGCAGGAAGCGGTACGGTCCGGCGTGGTAGCTCAGGGCGTAGAGCGACCAGGCCCGCCCGAAGGGCGACTCGGGGCGCAGCCGCGGCTGCCGCCACGGCGGAGCGCCGAAGCCCACCGCGTCCCGGCCGCGCGCCACGACCCGTACGGCGGACGCGCCCGCCTCGTGCAGCAACACCGCGCTCTCCAGCGCGGACTGCCCGGCGCCCACGACGGCGACCTCGCGCCCGGCGAAGCGGCCGAGGTCGTGGTGCTGGGAACTGTGGGAGACCGGTCCGCTCGCCGACGGCCCGTCCGGTACGGCGCCCGCGAGCTCCGCGGGCAGATGCGCGAAGCCGCTCAGCCCCGTCGCCACGACGACGGCCCGCGCCGAGAACTGCTCACCCGAGTCCAGCTTCAGCTCGAAACCGGAGCCGGATCCGGAGCCGGAAGCGGAAGCGGAAGCGGAACGGGAGCGGGACCCGGAACCGGATGCCGAACCAGTGCCGTGACCGCGGCCGCCGCCGCGCCGGTCCACCGACACCACCCGTACCTGCTCCAGATCCGGCACGAGCCGCTGCTGGAACCAGAGCCCGTACCGCGCGAACGTCTCGACCGGGACGATGTCCTCGTCGGTCACCAGCCGCGCCGTACCCTCCGCGTCGCAGAAGTCGGCCAGCGTGTGCCCCGACTGCGGGGCGTCGATATTCGAGGCGGCCGGAGTGGACTTGAGCAGCATCCCGGCGGGCATCTGCTCCCGCCAGCTCGCCATCGGCGAACCGAAGACGCGCACCGGGACACCCTGTGCGCGCAGATGGGCGGCGGTCGACAGGCCGTAAGGGCCGGCCCCGATCACCACGACGGGCTTGTTCACGCTTCCCCCATACGGTCAGACGGTGTCGCGACGGGCCGCGCGCCACATCTGGAACAGGTGCTTGGCCCCCGGCCGGACGAACCGGACGGCCATCGTGAAGAAGGGCTTGAGGTCGTCACCCGCCAGCCACGCCAGCTCGGTGCCGGTGGGCCGCACGGGCGCGTGCGGTGTCGTGTAGCCGCTGCGCCGGTAGGCGAGCAGCGCGGGCAGATCGATGTTCTCGACGACGAAGCCGCGCCCGGGGCGCTGCTCCGCCTCCGGGACGGTGCGCCCGGTCAGGTGCAGATGCTGGGCGCGGACGACATCGACCCCCGCGGTGTTCTCGAAGAGCCGGAACTGCGCGCCCATCCGGGGGTTGAAGTCGAGCAGCTTGTACTGCCCGTCGCGGCGGTCGAAGCGCAGGTCCAGATCGATGGTCCCGGCGAATCCGATCGCCTTCACGAACTGGGCGGCGATCGCGGCGAGTTCGGGGTTGTCCACGACGTAAGCGCGCGCGGTCATGCCCGCGTGCGGTGGCCAGGAGCGCACCTTGACCCCGGTGAACATGGCCAGCGGCGCGCTGTCCGCGTCGAAGTAGGCGTGGACGATCCAGTCCTCGGCGTCCTCCCGCGGCAGGTACTCCTGGAGGATCACACCGGGCCGCGGCCCCCAGCCCCGCGCCAGACTCAGCAGCTGCGCCGGTCCGCCGATACGCGTGGTGCCGTTCACCGCCGGCTGCCGGCGCCGCTCGAAGGCCTCCCGGTTCTTGGCGACCACCGGGAAGCGCGCCCGCGCCGCGTACGCCTCGATGTCGGCGTACGAGGCGGGAAACGCCGCGGCCGGGGACGGTACGCCGTGCTCGGCGCAGAGCTCGTGCAGTCCCTGCTTGCTCGCCAGCCGGCGCGGTAACGCCGGGTCGACGCGCGGGAAGAGGAAGCGCTCGCGCAGCGCGTCGCCCTGCTCCGCGATCAGTACCGCGGCCTCCTCGTCGGTGGGGATCAGCACGGTGGGCCGGCCGATCCTGCGGCCGATCCGCAGCAGCCCGTCGACCAGCCGGTCCGGGCTCTCTGTGCCGGTGGTGGGCCACACGAAGGCATGGCGGAGATAGCGGGAGAGGGCGGCGGGCGTCCAGCGGTCCTCCGTGACGGCGTACATCGGCACGCCGAGCCGGCCGAGGCTGCGGATGGCTCCGACGCCTCCGTGGTGCAGCGGGTAGTCACCGATTTTCACTATCAGACCGGGCACGTTCCGGTCCGCTCCGAACAGCGCGCTCCTGCTCGCCACCAGCCCCCCTCGGCCATCCGGCCCAGTGGCCCCCCACTGCCCATGACCCGATAAGGACGGTACTTCGGAATTACCCCCTCCAGGAAGGTCTTTCCGGGGCAATTGCGATCTCTTTGGCAACGGACGCCCGTCGACCCACTGCCTGCTCTCCCGGCCCACGCCCCGCCCTCAGGCCGTAACCTGTGTGCCCGGCCACACGGCGGCCGGGCCCGGCCCCCCACGGCGGACAGGAAGGCGAGGCAGCGATCCATGCCCGAGCAGAGCCCGCTCGATCTGGCAGAAGACGACCCCTTCGGCCTGCACAACCTCCCCTATGGCGTCTTCAGCACCGCGGACGAGCCCGACCGCCGCCGCATCGGCGTGCGCTACGGCGACCACGTCCTGGACGTCCATACGGCGGCCAGCGCGCTCGGCTCCCCGCACTCCGACGTGCTCGCCCGCCCCACGCTGAACGCCCTGATGGCCATGGGCCGGCCCGTCTGGCAGGCCGTCCGCGCGGACATCAGGACCTGGCTCGGCTACCCGGCGATAGAGCCGTTCCTGCACCCGCTCACCGACGTCACCCTGCGCCTCCCCTTCGAGGTCGCCGACTACGTCGACTTCTACGCGAGCGAGCACCACGCCACCAACGTCGGCCGGATCTTCCGGCCGGACGGCGAGCCGCTCACCCCGAACTGGAAGCATCTGCCCATCGGCTACCACGGCCGCTCCGGCACCGTGGTGGTCTCCGGCACCCCCGTCCGGCGGCCCAGCGGCCAGCGCAAGGCGCCCGCGGACCCGGCGCCGGGCTTCGGGCCCACGCAGCGGCTCGACATCGAGGCCGAGGTCGGCTTCGTCGTCGGGTCCCCCTCCGCGCTCGGCGAGCAGGTGCCCCAGAGCGCCTTCCGCGACCATGTCTTCGGGGTCTGTCTGCTCAACGACTGGTCGGCGCGGGACATCCAGGCCTGGGAGTACGTCCCGCTGGGCCCGTTCCTCGGCAAGTCCTTCGCCACCTCGGTATCGGCGTGGATCACTCCGCTCGAGGCTCTCGACGAGGCCCGTACCGCACCTCCGGCGCGGGACCACGAACTGCTGCCGTATCTGGACGACTCCGGGCTGGAACCCGGTGGACTGGACATCCGGATCACGGTCGCCATCAACGGCCACACGGTCTCCGAGCCGCCGTTCTCCACGATGTACTGGACCGCGGCCCAGCAGCTGGCCCATATGACGGTCAACGGGGCCTCGCTGCGGACCGGCGATCTGTTCGCATCGGGCACGGTCAGCGGGCCGAGGCCCGAGGAGCGCGGCTGTCTGCTGGAGCTGACCTGGGCGGGCCGCGACGCGCTGGAACTCCCCGGCGGCAACCGCACCTTCCTGGAGGACGACGACGAGGTCACCCTCACGGCGTGGGCCCCGGGGCCTGGGGGCGTACGCATCGGCCTGGGCGAGGTCACCGGCAGGATCGTGCCGAACGGGCGCTGAACCGGGGGCGGCGAGGGGCTGCCCGGTACGGGGCGCCCTTCCGGGGGCGGTAGGGCTTGCGCGAAACGGCCAGCGGTCGGGGCGGCGACGGTTTGCGCGGAACAGCTACCGGCCGGGGCGGCGACGGTTTGCGCGGAACAGCTACCGGCCGGGGCGGCGACGGTTTGCGCGGAACGACTACCGGCCCGGGCGGCGATGCGGCGGAACAGCCAGGGCCCGGCACGCCGGCCGCTTCCGCGGAACAGCCGCCGACCGGACCCCGGACAGGCTCCTCCGGAACGACAGCCGCCGGCGCGCACCCGTAACAACCCGTCGGCCGGGACGCCGAAAGGCCCCCCGTAGGCCGGCCGCCGACCGGCCGGCAAGAGGGCCCGCGGACCCCCGCGGGCCCTTCACGGCAGTGGCAGATCTTCCGCCGACAACAGCGAAGCCGCAGGTCAGCCAGTCCGCCGCGAAGGCGATTGGTGGCGCAACACTCCGGCAACACCACCCACCCCCATCCGTGGGTATGGTCCGAGCCACCACCCGACCACCACCCATCCACGGAGCCGGCCGATGCCTGCCGATCTCCCCCAGCTACCGCTGGGAGGCGCCCCCATCCGCGAGCTGACCCCGCCGCTCGCCGCGGCACGCCGCCGCCGGCTGCGCGCCGACCGGGCGCGGCAGCTCGCGGACCTGCTGCGCCACCAGGTGCTCACCGGCGGCTTCCCCGGCGGCGTACTCCCCCTCGAGGACGCCATCGCGGCCGACCACCGGACCTCCCGCAACACCGTCCGCCAGGCGCTCGACCTGCTGCGCGCCGAGTAGCTGGTGGAACGCCAGCCCGGAGTCGGCACGGTGGTGGTGGCGGAGAAGTACCCACACGGCCTCGACCGGCTGATGGGGCTCGCGGAGACCCTGCACGAGCACGGTCCGGTCAGCAATGAAGTACGCACCGTGGGCCCGGTCCCGGCGTCCCCGCCCGTCGCCGAGCGGCTCCGTCTTCCGCCGTACACCGATGTCCTCTACATCGAGCGGCTGCGGCGGCTGGGCGGACTGCCGCTCTCCCTCGACCTCACCTACGTCCCGATGGACGTCGGCGTCGAACTCCTCGGCGCCGACCTGGAGAACACCGATGTCTTCCGGCTGATCGAGAAGATCACCGGGCAGCCGCTCGGCACCGCCGAGATCACGCCGACGTACGCAAGGCGGCTGTCCTCGCCCTCCTCCGCCTGGGCGACCGCGAGGACGCCCGCGCCGCCCTGGCCACGGCAGCCACCGACCCCGACGCCGACGTACGGGCCTTCGCCTCCCGGGGGGCCTGAGCGGAGGTGGCCCACCCGATACGGAGGTACGGGCCCACGTCTCACGGGCGACGGTACCCGTCAACGGCGCGCGGCCCCTTCACACGTACGTGGGGGTATCGCCCGCTTCCCTCCGGATCACCGGATGAAGCTGTGAGACTCCGCCCATGGGAGCACCGATGAGCGTGAGCGTCGAGCCCGGGCCCGAGGCATCCGGGCCCAGGTGGCCGGTCCCGCCCAAGGGCGGCTGGACCGCCGACGACCTGGACCGGCTTCCCAATCTGCCTCCGCACACGGAGCTGATCGACGGGAGCCTCGTCTTCGTGAGTCCGCAGACCATCTTCCACGTCCGCGCTGTCGACTTCTTCAGTCAGCAGCTGGAATCGGCAGTGCCCGCGGACCTGGAGGTCATCCGGGAATTCACCATCGACGTCGACCGGCAGAACCGGCCGGAACCCAATGTGGTCGTGGTACCAGGAGAGGTCATCCTCGACGACGAACAGACCCGGCTCCCCGCCGAGTCGGTCGTCCTGGCCCTCGAGGTCGTCTCCCCCGACTCGCGGTCCAGGGACCGCGAGTCCAAGCCCCTCAAGTACGCGAGGGCCGGGATCCCGCACTACTGGCGGGTGGAGAACGACAGCGGCCGTGCCGTCGTCTACGTCTTCGAGCTGGAGCCCGCGACCGGCGCGTACACCGCGACCGGCATCTTCCGCGACCGGCTCAAAGTCTCCGTCCCCTACACCCTCGACCTCGATCTCACTGCGATCACTCCTCGCCGCCGGACGAACGCTGAGCAGTAGGTAGACCCGCGGGGGCAAGTCCAACCGCTCTCGACCGCACCGATGTGCGTCAGACCCGCGGGCCGGGGACTACGAAGACGCGATCATCGCCAGGGTCCGGCCGCCCCGCCTGCCTGCTGCTCGCCCGCTCGTCAGCGGGCGCCGATCTGCTCCAGGACCTGCCGCGGGCGGTTGGTGATCACGGCCTCGACGCCGAGGCCGAGGCACAGCTCCACGTCCTCCGGTTCGTCCACGGTCCACACGTGCACCTGGTGTCCCGCGGCCCGCAGCCGGGGCACCAGCTGCGGCCGGGCGCGTACGAGGTCGATGCCGGGCCCGGCGATCCGTGCCCCGGTCGGCAGCACTGTGGCCCGCCCCGGTAGCGGCCTTCCCCGGCCCAGCAGCGGCGGCCTCTCGGTGAGCAGCACGCGCGGCAGCTCGGGCGCGAGAGCTCGCATCCGGCGCAGCGCGAGGCGCGAGAAGCTCATCAACTGCACCCGCGGCGGCTCTCCCGCCTCGGCCCGGTGAAGACCGAACAGCCGCAGCTGGCGGACCAGTTCGCGCTCGACCCGGCCCGCCCAGCGGGTGGGGTGCTTGGTCTCGACGGCCAGCCCGACGGGCCGGTGCGCGGAGGTGGCCAGGGCGAGCAGTTCGTCGAACGCGAGCACCTGGGCCGGTGCCGCGTGACCGCCCTTCCACGAGCCGAAGTCGAGCCGGTCAAGCTCGTCCAGGGACATCGCGGAGACCGCGCCGCGCCCGTCGGACGTACGGTCCACGCGCCGGTCATGGACGCACACCAGCCGCTCGTCGGCGGTCAGCCGCACATCGCACTCCAGCGCGTCGGCGCCCTCCGCGATGGCCTGCTCGTACGCGGCGAGGGTGTGCTCGGGGTGATCGTGGGACGCGCCGCGGTGTGCGACGACCTGGGTGACCCGGCCGGTCGAGGCGGCCGCCGCACCGCGTCGGCGCCGGAGCTGATCAAGATTCACACGGAGATCGTTCCACCCGGCGGTGAACGGCTACCCAACGGGCCGTAGTGCGGAGAAATGCCCTTTATGACACATCGCACCGCAGGCCGGCCCCCGGCTGCGCCGCAGCAGGTCAGACGGCGGGACCAGGCACCGGCGCCCAACCGCCCACAGACCCGGCCGAGGCCCCGCGCAAACACAGCGATGCCGCGAAGCGATTCGCCGACCGGCAGGCCCTTACTCCCCTTGCCCCGCCGCCCGTCTCCGGGCACGGACTTCGTGGGGTAACGAGCGGTTCCCCAACGTGACCACGTGCTCGATGGTCGGTCCAGGGCGCACATGCCTCCCTCCGCACGCCAGGAGGGCGATAACCAACGGTGCCCCGGGGCCTGTTCGGCTCCGGGGCACCGTGTCGTACGGGGCTGTCATACGGGCGTCGACGGGGCTACCGCACGAATACCCCCGCCTGACCGGCCAGGTCCAGGAAGTACTGCGGCGCGACACCCAGCACCACGGTGACCGCGACACCGACCCCGATCGCCGTGATCGTCAGCGGGCTCGGCACGGCGACCGTCGGGCCCTCCGGCTTCGGTTCGCTGAAGAACATCAGGACGATCACCCGGATGTAGAAGAACGCGGCGATCGCCGAGGAGATCACGCCCACGATCACCAGCGCGCCCGCGCCGCCCTCCGCCGCCGCCTTGAAGACCGCGAACTTGCCGGAGAAGCCGGAGGTCAGCGGAATGCCCGCGAAGGCCAGCAGGAAGATCGCGAAGACGGCCGCGACCAGAGGTGAACGGCGGCCGAGACCCGCCCACTTGGACAGGTGGGTCGCCTCGCCGCCCGCGTCGCGCACCAGCGTCACCACGGCGAAGGCACCGATCGTGACGAAGGAGTACGCGGCCAGGTAGAAGAGCACCGACGAGATGCCGTCCGGGGTGGCGGCGATGACGCCCGCGAGGATGAAGCCCGCGTGCGCGATCGAGGAGTAGGCGAGCAGCCGCTTCACATCGGTCTGGGTGACCGCGACGATCGCGCCGATCAGCATGGTGAGGATCGCGACCCCCCACAGCACCGGCCGCCAGTCCCAGCGCAGCCCCGGCAGCACGACGTACAGCAGCCGCAGCAGCGCGCCGAACGCCGCGACCTTGGTGGCCGCCGCCATGAAGCCGGTGACCGGCGTCGGAGCGCCCTGGTAGACGTCCGGTGTCCACATGTGGAAGGGGACTGCGCCGACCTTGAAGAGCAGGCCCATCAGCACCATCGCGCCACCGATCAGCAGCAGCGCGTCATTGCCCATCGTGCCGGCCAGCGCCGGGTCGACCTGCCGGACGCTGCCGTCGACGACATCGGCGATCCCGGAGTACGTCACCGTGCCCGCGTAGCCGTACAGCAGCGCGATGCCGAAGAGCAGGAAGGCCGAGGAGAAGGCGCCGAGCAGGAAGTACTTCACCGCGGACTCCTGCGAAAGCAGGCGCTGGCGGCGGGCCAGGGCGCACAGCACATACAGCGGGAGCGAGAAGACCTCGAGGGCGATGAAGAGGGTCAGCAGGTCGTTGGCGGCGGGGAAGATGAGCATGCCGCCGACCGCGAAGAGCAGGATCGGGAAGACCTCGGTGGTGGTGAAGCCGGCCTTCACGGCGGTCTGTTCGGCCGTACCGCCCGGCACCGCACCGGCCTGCGCGACGAAGGAGTCGACCCGCTTGCCGTGCGCCTTCGGGTCGAGCCGGCGCTCGGCGAAGGTGAACACGGCGACCAGCGAGACCAGCAGGATCGTGCCCTGGAGGAAGAGCGCCGGGCCGTCGACGGCGATCGCGCCCATCGCCGCGATCTGCGACTTGCCGCCTCCGTAGCCGCCCGCGGCCAGTCCGACGACGGCCGCGAAAGCCGCTGCGAGGCTGACCACCGAGAGCAGCAGCTGCGCGTAGTAGCGACTGCGGCGCGGCAGGAACCCCTCGAGCAGTACGCCGACGATCGCGGCGCCGAGCACGATCAACGTCGGGGTCAGCTGCCCGTACTCGATATGCGGCGAGGGGATCTTCGCGGGAGCCTCGGCCGCCGTTGTCCACAGGCTGTGGACAGTTACTGCGTCTGCCACGGCGCTCACTTCGCGGCCTCCACGTCTCGTACCGGAACATCAGGCTTCGGATCGGTCTTCTGGACATCCGAGAGGGTGTGCTGCACCGCCGGATTCACAACCTTCGTCAACGGCTGCGGGTAGACACCGAGGAGGATCAGCAGGGCGATCAGCGGACCGATGACCACCAGCTCGCGCACCCGGAGATCGGCCATGCCCTGCACCGCGGCCTTGACCGGGCCGGTCATCGTGCGCTGGTAGAGCACCAGGACGTACAGCGCGGCCAGCACGATGCCCGCCGTCGCGATGACGCCGAGCGCCGGATAGCGGCTGAACGTGCCCACCAGGACCAGGAATTCGCTGATGAAGGGCGCGAGGCCCGGCAGCGAGAGGGTGGCCAGACCGCCGACGAGGAAGGTGCCCGCGAGGATCGGGGCGACCTTCTGCACCCCGCCGTAGTCGGCGATCAGACGGGAGCCGCGCCGCGAGATCAGGAAGCCCGCGACCAGCATCAGGGCTGCGGTCGAGATCCCGTGGTTGACCATGTAGAGGGTGGCGCCGCTCTGGCCCTGGCTGGTCATCGCGAAGACACCCAGGACGATGAAGCCGAAGTGCGAGATCGAGGCGTAGGCGATCAGCCGCTTGATGTCCCGCTGGCCGACCGCGAGCAGTGCGCCGTAGATGATGCTGATGACGGCGAGTACCAGGATCACCGGGGTGGCCCACTTCGAGGCCTCCGGGAAGAGCTGGAGGCAGAAGCGGAGCATCGCGAAGGTGCCGACCTTGTCGACGACCGCGGTGATCAGTACGGCCACCGGCGCCGTCGACTCGCCCATCGCGTTCGGCAGCCAGGTGTGCAGCGGCCAGAGCGGTGCCTTGACGGCGAAGGCGAAGAAGAAGCCCAGGAACAGGGCGCGTTCGGTGTTCGTCGCCATGTCGAGCTCGCCGGTCGCGTGCGCCTTGACGATCTCCTGGAGGGAAAAGGTCCCGCTGCCGAGGTCGTCGGCGGTCACGGCGAACAGCCCGATGACGGCGGCGAGCATGATCAGGCCGCCGGCGAGGTTGTAGAGCAGGAACTTCACCGCGGCATACGAGCGCTGTGTCGCCGCTGCCTCGTCACCGTGCTCGTGCGCCCGGTCCCCGAAGCCGCCGATGAGGAAGTACATCGGGATCAGCATGGCTTCGAAGAAGATGTAGAAGAGGAAGACGTCGGTGGCCTCGAAGGAGATGATCACCATCGCCTCGACCAGCAGGATCAGCGCGAAGAAACCCTGCGTCGGCCGCCACTTGCGCCGGTCCGCGGCGGGGCCGCCCTCGGATGCGGACTTCTCCTCCAGGGGGTCTGCGTCGTGCCAGCCCGCGAGGATGATGAAGGGGATCAACAGCGCGGTGAGGCCGATCAGGGCGACCGCGATGCCGTCCACGCCCAACTCGTAACGGACTCCGAAGTCCGCGATCCAGGCGTGCGACTCGGTGAGCTGGTAGCGGGCGCCGCCGGGCTCGAACCGTACGAACACGGCCGCCGCCAGGGCGAGCGTGGCCAGCGAGAAGGCCAGCGCCAGCCACTTGGCGGCGGTGCGTCGCGCGGCAGGCACGGCAGCCGTGGCGACCGCACCGACCGCCGGTACCAGCGCCGCGACCGTCAGCAGGGGAAAGGACATGTCAGACCGCCCTCATCAGCAGGGTCGCGGCGATCAGGACCGCCACACCGCCGAACATCGAAACCGCGTAGGAGCGGGCAAAGCCGTTCTGCAGCTTGCGCATCCGGCCGGACAGACCGCCGACCGAGGCCGCGGTGCCGTTCACCACACCGTCGACCACGGTGTGGTCGAGGTAGACCAGACCGCGGGTGAGGTACTCGCCCGGCTTGACCAGAGCGACATGGTTGAAGTCGTCCTGGAGCAGGTCCCGGCGGGCGGCCCGGGTGAGAAGGCTGCCGCGAGGAGCGGTGACCGGTACGGGCCCCCGTCCGTACTGCGCCCACGCCAGCGCCACACCGACGACGAGCACGACCATCGTGGCCAGGGTGACGGTCAGCGCGCTGACCGGCGGATGCCCGTGTGTATGCCCGGTGACCGGCTCCAGCCACTTCACAAAGGCCTCGTTGATGCTGAACAGGCCACCGGCGAAGACCGATCCGAAGGCGAGCACGATCATCGGGATGGTCATCGACTTCGGGGACTCGTGCGGGTGCGGCATCTCCCCGGGGCGCACGTCCATTCCGGGCTCGACGCTCGGCGCCTTGTCCGGGTCGGGAGCCGGCTGCCACCTCTTCTCGCCGAAGAAGGTCAGCAGCATCACCCGCGTCATGTAGTACGCGGTGATGGCCGCGCCGAGCAGGGCCGCGCCGCCGAGGATCCAGCCCTCCGTACCGCCCTTGGCGAAGGCCGCCTCGATGATCTTGTCCTTGGAGAAGAAACCGGACAGACCGGGGAAGCCGATGATCGCCAGATAGCCGAGGCCGAAGGTGACGAAGGTGATCGGCATGTACTTCCGCAGCCCCCCGTACTTCCTCATGTCCACCTCGTCGTTCATGCCGTGCATGACGGATCCGGCGCCGAGGAAGAGCCCGGCCTTGAAGAATCCGTGGGTGACGAGGTGCATGATCGCGAAGACATAGCCGATCGGACCGAGGCCGGCGGCGAGGATCATGTAGCCGATCTGCGACATCGTCGAGCCTGCCAGGGCCTTCTTGATGTCGTCCTTCGCGCAACCGACGATCGCACCGAAGAGGAGCGTCACCGCACCGACGGTCACCACCGCCAACTGGGCATCCGGCGCACCGTTGAAGATCGCTCCGGACCGGGTGATGAGGTAGACGCCCGCGGTCACCATCGTCGCGGCGTGGATCAGGGCGGAGACCGGGGTCGGGCCCTCCATCGCGTCCCCGAGCCAGGACTGCAGCGGCACCTGGGCCGACTTGCCGCAGGCGGCGAGCAGCAGCATCAGGCCGATGGCCGTCAGCGTGCCCTCGGAGGCGCCCTGGGCGCTTGCGAACACCGGCTCGAAGGCGAAGGTCCCGAACGTGGTGAACATCAGCATGATGGCGATGGACAGACCGACGTCACCGACGCGGTTGACGATGAACGCCTTCTTCGCCGCCGTGGCCGCCGAGGGCTTGTACTGCCAGAAGCCGATGAGCAGGTACGAGGCGAGGCCGACGCCCTCCCACCCGACGTACAGCAGCAGGTAGTTGTCGGCGATGACCAGGAGCAGCATCGCCGCGAGGAAGAGATTGAGATAGCCGAAGAAGCGGCGGCGACGCTCGTCGTGCTCCATGTAGCCGACCGAGTAGAGGTGGATCAGCGACCCCACCCCGGTGATCAGCAGCACGAAGGTCATCGACAGCTGGTCGAGCTGGAAGGCCACATCGGCCTGGAAGCCTTCGACCGGAATCCAGCTGAACAGGTACTGATGGATGGTGCGTTCCTCGCCGCTCCGGCCCAGCATGTCGGCGAAGAGCACCACGCCCATCACGAAGGACACCGCCGCGAGCCCCGTACCGACCCAGTGGCCGCTACGGTCCAGCCGCCGCCCTCCGCACAAGAGGACGGCCGCGCCGAGCAGCGGGGCCGCGACGAGCAATCCGATGAGGTTCTCCACTGTTGCGACCCCTTACAGCTTCATCAGGCTGGCGTCGTCGACCGAGGCCGAATGGCGGGAACGGAAGATCGTCACGATGATCGCGAGGCCGACCACGACCTCGGCGGCGGCGACGACCATCGTGAAGAAGGCGATGATCTGGCCGTCGAGGTTGCCGTGCATCCGCGAGAAGGTGACGAAGGCCAGATTGCAGGCGTTCAGCATCAGCTCGACGCACATGAAGACGACGATCGCGTTCCGCCGGATCAGCACTCCGGCTGCGCCGATGCTGAACAGCAGAGCGGCCAGATAGAGGTAGTAGACCGGATTCACTTGTTCGCCTCCTCGGTCCGTCCGAACCGGCTGAACCCGCTGAACATCAGGGCGACCACACGGAGATGACTGTCCGGATTCACTTGTTCGCCTCCTCGGCCCGCTCGATCCTGCCGAGCCGCTCCTCGGCGCGCTGCTCCAGAGCGGCCAGGTCGGCGAGCGCTTCCCCGGACACATCGCGGATCTGTCCGCGGGCCCGCAGCGTCGGGCTGACGGTGAGCTCCGACGGCGAGCCGTCCGGCAGCAGGCCGGGGATGTCCACTGCGTTGTGCCGGGCGTACACCCCGGGTGCGGGCAGCGGCGGGACCTGCTTGCCGGTGCGTACACGTGCCTCGGCCTGCTCGCGCTGGCTCGGGGGGCGCTCGGTGCGCTCCCGGTGGGTGAGCACCATCGCGCCCACGGCCGCCGTGATCAGCAGCGCGCCGGTGATCTCGAAGGCGAAGACGTACTTGGTGAAGATCAGCGCGGCCAGGCCCTGGACGTTGCCCCCCGCGTTGGCCTGTCCGAGGCCGTTGAAGGACGTGACCGAGGCGTTCCCGATACCGGCGATCAGCAGGATGCCGAAGCCGATTCCGCAGCCCGCCGCCAGCCATCGCTGGCCCTTCAGCGTCTCCTTGAGCGAGTCGGCCGCGGTGACGCCGACCAGCATGACGACGAAGAGGAAGAGCATCATGACCGCGCCGGTGTAGACGACGATCTGGACGACGCCGAGGAAGTAGGCGCCGTTGGCGAGATAGAAGATCGCCAGGACGATCATGGTCCCGGCGAGGCTCAGCGCCGAATGGACGGCCTTCTTCATCAGCACGGTGCTCAGTGCGCCGACGACGGCGACGATGCCGAGCACCCAGAACTGGACGGCTTCGCCGGTGGAGGTGGCGTACGCGGCGAGGTTCACGCCTGCACCCCCTTGTCCTGCGAACCGGCCGTCGGACCCGGTGACTCGGGCCGGCCGGATTCGGCTCGTTCGGATTCAGCCCGTTCGCCCTGGGAGACGGCGACCTGGCGCTCCGTACCGGGCGCGGCCTCGGTGACCAGGCCCCGGTAGTAGTCCTGCTCATCCGTGCCGGGGAAGATCGAGTGCGGTGTGTCGACCATGCCCTCCTCCAGGCCCGCGAGCAGCTGCTCCTTGGTGTAGATGAGCGATTCGCGGGACGCGTCGGCGAGTTCGTACTCATTGGTCATGGTCAGTGCCCGGGTGGGGCACGCCTCGACGCACAGGCCGCACAGGATGCAGCGCAGATAGTTGATCTGGTAGACGCGGCCGTAGCGCTCTCCCGGGGAGTAGCGCTCCTCCTCCGTGTTGTCCGCGCCTTCCACGTAGATGGCATCGGCGGGGCAGGCCCATGCGCACAGCTCGCAGCCGATGCACTTCTCCAGCCCGTCCGGATGCCGGTTGAGCTGGTGCCGGCCGTGGAAACGCGGCGCGGTGGGCTTCTTCTCCTCCGGGTACTGCTCCGTGAGCCGCTTCTTGAACATGGCCTTGAAGGTCACGCCGAAGCCGGCTACGGGATTCTGCCAGGGGGTACGGGGGCCCGCGGCGGAGCCGCCAGAGGGCTCCGTCCGTCGGGGATCACGGTCAGGCACCGTCGGCCTCCTTGCCATCCGCGGGGGTCTCCGCCGGGCCGTGACCCACCAGCGTCCGCTCATGGCGCGGGCGTCGGCGGGGTACGGGCGGCAGCGTCTGTCCGGGCAGCGGCGGTACGGGGAAGCCGCCCGCCATCGGGTCGAACGCGGGCGGCGGGCCGTCCTCCGCCGCTGCCTCGGCCTCCGCCCTCTGCGCCTCCCGGTCCCGGAAGATGTCGAAGACGAAGGAGAGCAGCAGAATCGTGACGACCGCGCCTCCGACGTACAGCACGATCTCCTGGAAGTCGTAGTTCTCGTTGCGCAGCGCCCGCACGGTCGCGACCAGCATCAGCCAGACCAGCGAGACCGGGATGAGCACCTTCCAGCCCAGCTTCATGAACTGGTCGTAGCGCACCCGTGGGAGCGTGCCGCGCAGCCAGATGAAGAAGAACAGCAGCAGCTGGACCTTGATGACGAACCAGAGCATCGGCCACCAGCCGTGGTTCGCCCCCTCCCAGATGGCGCTGATCGGGTACGGCGCCATCCAGCCGCCCAGGAAGAGGGTGATCGCGACGGCCGAGACGGTGACCATGTTGATGTACTCGGCGAGCATGAACATCGCGAACTTGATGGACGAGTACTCGGTGTTGAAGCCGCCGACCAGGTCGCCCTCGGACTCCGGCATGTCGAACGGGGCGCGGTTGGTCTCACCGACCATCGCCACGATGTAGATCAGGAACGACACCGGGAGCAGGATCGCGAACCAGCGGCCCTGCTGGGCCTCGACGATCGTCGAGGTGGACATGGAGCCCGAGTAGAGGAAGACGGCCGCGAAGGACAGACCCATCGCGATCTCGTAGGAGATCATCTGGGCGCAGGAGCGCAGTCCGCCCAGCAGCGGGTACGTCGAGCCGGACGACCAGCCCGCCAGCACGATGCCGTAGATGCCGACCGAGGCGATCGCCAGGATGTAGAGGATGGCGATCGGGAGGTCGGTGAGCTGCATCGTGGTGCGATGGCCGAAGATCGAGATCTCGTTCCCGGCCGGGCCGAAGGGGATCACCGCGATGGCCATGAAGGCGGGGATGGCGGCCACGATCGGCGCCAGGATGTAGACCGCCTTGTCGGCGCGCTTGACGACCACATCCTCCTTGAGCATCAGCTTGATGCCGTCCGCGAGGGACTGCAGGAGGCCCCAGGGGCCATGCCGGTTGGGGCCGATGCGCAGTTGCATCCAGGCGACGACCTTGCGCTCCCAGACAATCGAGAAGAGCACCGTCACCATCAGGAAGGCGAAGCAGAACACAGCCTTCAGCGCGATCAGCCACCAGGGGTCCCGCCCGAACATGGACAGGTCCTCGGCCGCGAGTCGGCTCAGGGAGCCGGACTCCCACGCCGTCATTGCGCTCACGATCGCACCTCCGGTGAGTCGGTGTCCGCCGCCCGCTGCCCGGCGTCCGTGCCCGGTCCGGCATCTGTGACGGGATCCGTGCCCGGTCCGGGGTCCGTGACGGTATCCGGGCTCGCCGGGGCGGTTCCCGCACCGATCCGGACGAGTTCACCGGGGCGCGCCCCGGTGTCCGCCGCGACACCACGTCCGACGGAGTTCAGCGGCAGCCACACCACCCGGTCCGGCATCTGCGTGATCCGGAGCGGCAGTTCTACGGTTCCGGCCGGGCCGGTCACAGCGAGCATTCCGCCCTCGCCGACTCCCGTCTGAGCGGCGGTGTCCGGGGAGAGGCGGGCCACGGCCTCGTGCCGGGTTCCGGCGAGCGCCTCGTCGCCCTCCTGGAGACGGCCCTGGTCGAGCAGGAGCCGGTGGCCCGCGAGGACCGCCTCCCCCGCGCCGGGGCGCGGCACCGGCCGCGGGTGCCCCATGGGCTCGACGGCGGGCGGGCCGTCCCACCCTCCGAGCCGGTCCAGTTCTCTGCGGATCGCCTGTACGTCCGGCAGCCCGAGGCGGCCCCGCCCTCCGGCACCCGCGGTGCCGGAGAGTGCGTCGGCCAGCATGTGCAGCACGCGCGCGTCCGGGATGAGGTGTCCGCGGGTCGACTGTTCCGGCTTGAGTGCCGCCTCGAACGGGCGGGCCCTGCCCTCCCAGTTGAGGAAGGTGCCCGCCTTCTCGGCGACGGCGGCGACCGGAAGGACCACGTCCGCACGGTCGGTGACCTCGCTCGGCCGCTGCTCCAGGCTGACCAGGAAGCCGACCTCGTCCAGCGCCCGGAGCGTGCGGTCCGGGTCCGGCAGATCGGCGACCTCGACGCCCGCGACCAGTAGGGCGGCCAGCTCCCCGGTGGCCGCGGCATCGATGATCTGGCCGGTGTCGCGGCCGTGCCGGTGCGGGAGTCCGGCGACGCCCCAGGCGGCGGCGACCTGCTCGCGGGCGCGCGGGTCGGTGGCCGGGCGACCGCCGGGCAGCAGCCCGGGAAGCGCGCCCGCCTCGATAGCGCCGCGCTCGCCTGCCCGGCGCGGGATCCATACGAGCGTGGCGCCGGTCGCGGTGGCGGCCCGTACGGCGGCGGTCAGCGCGCCGGGCACGGCCGCGAGCCGCTCGCCGACGATGATCACCGCGCCTTCGGTGCGCAGGGCCTCGGCGGCTTCCTGCCCGTAGCCCAGCAGAATCGACGGTCCCGCGCTCTGTCCCGTCTTCTTTCCCGGGCTCCCGTCGGGTGCCTGGGCCAGCGCGGTCAGCCATTCGGTCTCGGTGCCCGGCGCGGCGGGAAGCAGGACGCCGCCCGCCTTGGTCAGGCCGCGGGTGGCGTGTGTGGCGAGGGCGAAGGTTCGCTGGCCGTGCTTGCGGTTCGCCTTGCGGAGCCGCAGGAAGACGCCGGGCGCCTCCTCCTCGGACTCGAATCCGACGAGCAGCACCACCGGGGCCTTCTCCAGCGCGGTGTACGTCAGCCCGGTGCCGTCGAGGTCCCGGCCGCGCCCGGCGACGCGCGAGGCGAGGAAGTCCGCCTCCTCGCCGCTGTGGACGCGGGCCCGGAAGTCGATGTCATTGGTGTCGAGCGCGACGCGGGCGAACTTGGCGTAGGCGTACGCGTCCTCGACGGTGAGCCGGCCGCCGGTCAGGACGCCGGCACGGCCCTGCGCCGCCGCCAGCCCCCTGGCCGCGGCGTCCAGGGCCTCCGGCCAGCCGGCGGGCTCCAGTTCACCGGTCGCCGCGTTCCGCAGCAGCGGGGTGGACAGCCGGTCCCGGCTCTGCGCGTAGCGGAACGCGAAGCGGCCCTTGTCGCACAGCCACTCCTCATTGACCTCGGGGTCGTCGGCGGCGAGGCGGCGCATGACCTTGCCGCGCCGGTGGTCCGTACGGGTCGCGCATCCGCCCGAGCAGTGCTCGCACACGCTCGGCGAGGAGACCAGGTCGAACGGGCGGGAGCGGAACCGGTAGGCCTTCGAGGTGAGGGCACCCACGGGGCAGATCTGGATGGTGTTGCCGGAGAAGTACGACTCGAAGGGGTCGCCCTCGCCGGTGCCGACCTGCTGCAGGGCACCGCGGTCCAGCATCTCGATCATCGGGTCGCCCGCGATCTGGTTGGAGAAGCGGGTGCAGCGGGCGCACAGGATGCAGCGCTCGCGGTCCAGCAGCACCTGCGTCGAGATCGGAACCGGCTTCTCGAACGTCCGCTTCCTGCCCTCGAAGCGGGTGTCGGACTGCCCGGCGCTCATCGCCTGGTTCTGCAGCGGGCACTCGCCGCCCTTGTCGCAGACGGGACAGTCGAGCGGGTGGTTGATGAGCAGCAGCTCCATCACCCCGCGCTGGGCCTTCTCGGCCACGGGCGAGGTGAGTTGAGTCCTCACCACCATCCCGTCCGTACAGGTGATCGTGCAGGATGCCATGGGCTTGCGCTGGCCCTCGACCTCGACGATGCACTGGCGGCAGGCGCCCGCGGGGTCGAGCAGCGGGTGGTCGCAGAAGCGCGGGATCTCGATGCCGAGCAGCTCGGCCGCGCGGATCACCAGGGTCCCCTTGGGGACGGAGATCTCGATGCCGTCGATGGTGACGGATACGAGGTCCTCCGGCGGCACGGCCGCGTGCCCTCCCCCGGAGGGGGCAGACGTGGTGACGGTCATGCGTGCACCTCCAGGTGGAAGTCGTCGGCCTGCGGCACGCCCGCGGTGGGGCGCCCCGCGGCGGAGCCGCCGTCCGGCCCGAGCAGCTCAGTCATGCGTGCACCTCCCGGTGGGGGTTCTTCTCGTCTGCCCACACAGTGGATTTCGCCGGGTCGAAGGGGCAGCCCCGGCCGGTGACGTGCTGCTCGTACTCCGCGCGGAAATACTTGAGCGAGGAGAAGATCGGGCTCGCGGCGCCGTCGCCGAGGGCGCAGAAGGACTTGCCGTTGATGTTGTCGGCGATGTCGTTCAGCTTGTCGAGGTCCTCGGCCCGGCCCTTGCCCGCCTCGATGTCGCGCAGCAACTGGACCAGCCAGTACGTGCCTTCGCGGCAGGGCGTGCACTTGCCACAGGACTCATGGGCGTAGAACTCGGTCCAGCGGGTCACGGCCCGTACGGCACAGGTCGTCTCGTCGAAGCACTGCAGGGCCTTGGTGCCGAGCATCGAACCGGCCGCGCCCACGCCCTCGTAGTCGAGCGGGACGTCCAGATGCTCATCGGTGAGCAGCGGGGTGGAGGACCCGCCGGGCGTCCAGAACTTCAGCCGGTGGCCCTTGCGGATGCCGCCGCTCATGTCGAGGAGCTGCCGCAGCGTGATGCCGAGCGGGGCCTCGTACTGGCCCGGGGTCGTGACGTGGCCGGAGAGCGAGTAGAGCGTGAAGCCGGGGGACTTCTCGCTGCCCATCGAGCGGAACCAGTCCTTGCCCCTGTGCAGGATCGAGGGAACCGAGGCGATGGACTCGACGTTGTTCACCACGGTGGGGCAGGCGTAGAGACCGGCGACCGCGGGGAACGGGGGCCGCAGCCGCGGCTGTCCGCGACGGCCCTCTAGCGAGTCGAGCAGGGCGGTCTCCTCACCGCAGATGTACGCCCCGGCGCCCGCGTGCACGGTGATGTCGAGGTCGGGGAGGCTGTCCAGACCGAGCTTCTTACGCCGGTGCGCGGCCTTGCCGAGATAGCCGGCCTCGTACGCCTCGGCGACCGCGTGGTGCAGCCGGCGCAGTACGGGCACGGTCTCGCCCCGCAGATAGATGAACGCGTGGTTCGAGCGGATGGCGTGGCAGGCGATCACCATGCCCTCGATGAGCGAGTGCGGGTTGGCGAAGAGGAGCGGGATGTCCTTGCAGGTGCCGGGCTCGGATTCATCGGCGTTGACCACGAGGTAGTGCGGTTTTCCGTCGCCCTGCGGAATGAACTGCCACTTCATGCCGGTGGGGAAGCCCGCGCCGCCGCGGCCCCGCAGACCGGCGTCCTTGACCAGGGCGATGACGTCGTCCGGCGGCATCGCCAGGGCTTTGCGCAGTCCCTCGTAGCCGTCGTGCCGGAGATAGGTCTGCAGCGTCCAGGACTGAGGCTGGTCCCAGAAGGCCGAGAGCACGGGCGAGAGCAGTTTCTCGGCGCTGGTCTCTCCCCCGGCCTCCGGCTGGGAGGTGCCCCCATGTTCGGTTGACACGGTCATCACTCACCCTCCTCGGACACCGGTCCGGCCGGGTGCTCGGGGTCTGACGCGGACGTCTCCTGCGGGGCGTCGTGCGAGCTCGGGTGCGTCCCGGGGGCCTCTTTCCCGCCGGCCGGCACGTCCTCGGTCCGTTCGGCGGGCGCGGAGCGGGGCGAGACAATGCGGCCGGGGGCGTCCTCGCCCTTGGCCAGCCGCAGGCCGACGAGCGAGGCGTGACCGGCGCCGCCGGTGGCCTCGACCGCGCCGGGCCGGGCGTCCGGGAAGCCGGCGAGGATGCGCGCGGTGTCCCGGTAGGTGCACAGCGGCGCGCCGCGGGTCGGCGCGACCTCCCGGCCGGCCCGGAGATCGTCCACCAGCTGCTTGGCGGACTCCGGCGTCTGGTTGTCGAAGAACTCCCAGTTGACCATCACCACGGGCGCGAAGTCGCAGGCCGCGTTGCACTCGATGTGCTCGAGGGTGACCTTTCCGTCCTCGGTGGTCTCACCGTTTCCGACGCCCAGGTGCTCCCCCAGCTCCTCGAAGATGGCGTCGCCGCCCATCACCGCGCACAGCGTGTTCGTGCAGACGCCGACCTGGTAGTCGCCGGACGGCTTGCGCCGGTACATCGAGTAGAAGGTGGAGACCGCGGTGACCTCGGCGGTGGTGAGGCCGAGCATCTCGGCGCAGAACCGGACTCCGGTACGGGTGACGTACCCGTCCTCGGACTGTGTGAGGTGCAGCAGCGGCAGCAGCGCGGAGCGGCTGTCGGGGTAGCGGGCGATCACCTCGCGCGCGTCCGCCTCGAGCCGGGCCCGTACTTCGGCCGGGTAGTCGGGCGCGGGCATCTGCGGCATACCCAACCGCACGTTTTCACTGGCTGGAGTGGCGGTCACCGGTCGACGCCTCCCATCACGGGGTCGATGGACGCCACTGCGACGATGACGTCGGCGACCTGGCCGCCTTCGCACATCGCCGCCATGGCCTGCAGGTTGGTGAAGGACGGATCGCGGAAGTGGACCCGGAACGGGCGCGTGCCGCCGTCGCTGACCACATGCACGCCCAGCTCGCCCTTGGGTGACTCCACGGCCGCGTACACCTGGCCGGGCGGGACCCGGAAGCCCTCGGTGACCAGCTTGAAGTGGTGGATCAGGGCTTCCATCGAGGTGCCCATGATCTTCTTGATGTGGTCGAGCGAGTTGCCCAGCCCGTCCGGTCCGAGCGCGAGCTGCGCGGGCCAGGCGATCTTCTTGTCGCCGACCATCACGGGTCCCGGCTCCAGCCGGTCCAGGCACTGCTCGACGATCCGCAGCGACTGCCGCATCTCCTCCAGACGGATCAGAAAGCGCCCGTAGGAGTCACAGCTGTCGGCGGTCGGGACGTCGAAGTCGTAGGTCTCGTAACCGCAGTACGGCTGGGTCTTGCGGAGGTCGTGCGGCAGTCCGGCGGAGCGCAGGATCGGGCCTGTCGCGCCGAGGGCCATGCAGCCGGCCAGATCGAGGTAACCGACGTCCTGCATCCGGCCCTTGAAGACCGGGTTGCCGGTGGCGAGCTTGTCGTACTCCGGCAGGTTCTTGCGCATCTTCTTGATGAACTCGCGCACCGCGTCCACCGCGCCCGGGGGCAGATCCTGGGCGAGGCCGCCGGGCCGGATGTACGCGTGGTTCATCCGCAGGCCGGTGATCAGCTCGTAGAGGTCCAGGACCATTTCGCGGTCCCGGAAGCCGTAGATCATGATCGTGGTGGCGCCGAGCTCCATACCGCCGGTGGCGATGCACACCAGGTGGGAGGAGAGACGGTTCAGCTCCATCAGCAGCACGCGGATGATCGTCGCCCGGTCGGGAATCTGGTCCTCGATGCCGAGCAGCTTCTCCACGGCCAGGCAGTACGCCGTCTCGTTGTAGAACGACGTCAGGTAGTCCATGCGCGTGACGAAGGTGGTGCCCTGCGTCCACGTCCGGTACTCGAGGTTCTTCTCGATGCCGGTGTGGAGATAGCCGATACCGCAGCGGGCCTCGGTGACCGTCTCGCCGTCGATCTCCAGGATGAGCCGGAGCACGCCGTGTGTGGAGGGGTGCTGCGGGCCCATGTTGACGACGATCCGCTCGTCGTCGGCCTTGGAGGCGGCGGCCACGACCTCGTCCCAGTCGCCACCGGTGACGGTGTAGACGGTGCCTTCGGTCGTCTCGCGCGGGGTGGCGTGGGACGTTTCCTCGGAACGCTGCGCGTGGGGAGTAGCCATCAGGTGTACGACCTCCGCTGGTCGGGAGCCGGGATGGTGGCGCCCTTGTACTCGACGGGGATACCGCCGAGCGGGTAGTCCTTCCGCTGCGGGAAGCCCTGCCAGTCGTCAGGCATCATGATCCGCGTCAGCGCCGGGTGGCCGTCGAAGACGATGCCGAAGAAGTCGTAGGTCTCACGCTCGTGCCAGTCGTTGGTCGGGTAGACCTCGACGATCGACGGGATGTGCGGGTCGGCGTCCGGGGCGCTCACTTCGAGGCGGATCAGCCGGTTGTGGGTGATCGAGCGCAGGTGGTAGACGGCGTGCAGCTCGCGCCCGGTGTCACCGAGGAGATGGACGCCGCTGACGCCCGTGCAGAGCTCGAATCGCAGGGCGGGGTCGTCGCGCAGCGTCTTGGCGACGCGCGGAAGATGCTCGCGGGCGATGTGGAAGGTCAGCTCGTCACGGTCGACGACCGTCTTCTCGATGGCGTTCCCGGGGGCCAGGCCCTGCTCCTCGAGGGCGCCCTCCAGCTCGTCCGCCACCTCGTCGAACCACCCGCCGTACGGGCGCGTGGCCGCACCGGGCAGCCGTACGGACCGTACGAGTCCGCCGTAACCGGAGGTGTCGCCGCCGTTGCTCGCACCGAACATGCCGCGGCGCGTGCCGATGACCTCACCGTGGTCACCGCGCTGGCCCGGCAGGTTCTGGGCGTTGAGGTCCTTGTCGGGGTTGACGCCGTTGGCGTCCGGCTCGCTCATCGCGCGCCCCCTTCCTTCGCTTCGCCGCGCCTGCGGCTGCTGACGACGTCGGCGCGGACCGCTCCGTCGCGGGCTGCTCCGTCGCGGGCAACGCCGCCCGCCCGGCGCGCGCATACGGGCGTCGGCGCCGTCCGGGATCCGGCCGTCCGGAGTGCCTCGCTCACCGCAGCAGCCCCTTCATCTCGATGAGGGGCTGAGCCTTGAGCGCAGCTTCCTCGGCCTCGCGGGCCGCCTCTTCGCGGTTGACCCCGAGCTTCTCGCCCTGGATCTTCTGGTGGAGCTTGAGGATGGCGTCCAGCAGCATCTCGGGGCGGGGCGGGCAGCCGGGCAGATAGATGTCGACGGGGACGATGTGGTCGACGCCCTGCACGATCGCGTAGTTGTTGAACATCCCGCCGGAAGAGGCGCAGACGCCCATCGAGATGACCCACTTCGGGTTCGGCATCTGGTCGTAGACCTGCCGCAGCACCGGCGCCATCTTCTGGCTGACCCGCCCGGCCACGATCATGAGGTCCGCCTGCCGCGGGGAGCCGCGGAAGACCTCCATGCCGAAGCGGGCCAGGTCGTAGCGTCCTGCCCCGGTCGTCATCATTTCGATGGCGCAGCAGGCGAGACCGAAAGTGGCCGGGAAGACGGATGACTTGCGCACCCATCCCGCCGCCTGCTCCACGGTCGTCAGCAGAAAGCCGCTCGGCAGTTTCTCTTCGATTCCCATGAGTTGGCTCCTGGCCCCCTAATCCCAATCCAGGCCGCCGCGGCGCCAGACATAGGCGTAGGCGACGAAGACGGTGAGCACGAAGAGGAGCATCTCGACGAGCCCGAACAGCCCCAGTGCGTCGAAGGTGACGGCCCAGGGATAGAGGAAGACGATCTCGATGTCGAAGACGATGAAGAGCATCGCCGTCAGGTAGTACTTGATCGGGAAGCGCCCGCCGCCGGCCGGCTGCGGGGTCGGCTCGATGCCGCACTCGTACGCCTCGAGCTTGGCCCGGTTGTACCGCTTGGGGCCGATGAGGGTGGCCATGACCACGGAGAAGATCGCGAAGCCTGCCCCGAGGGCGCCCAGCACGAGGATTGGCGCATAGGCGTTCACGCCCTCGCTCCTTCCAGTCGACGATGACTGCGGACCGCGACTGGACGTGCACCCTGCCTCCATGAAGATCGTGCGTATGTGAGGCAGTTCACAAGCCCGAGTCGTCTGCATCCTATGCCTCCTGGTCTGTGATCTGCGACACGGGGTCGGTCAACGAGTTTGTGATCTTCACCACCTGACGAATGATCATGTAGGCGGAGGGCCGGCGATCTTCATACGCGAAGCGTTCGAGTGGTTACGAAGTGTGACGCATTCCGCGGTTACCGCTGGTCAGCGAGGTGCGGAACTAGCAAATCGAGGGGCTGGAAGCAAGTTCGCGATGGACGTCGACAACTGATAGATACGCGTGACCGGCCGGTGATCAGCGGGGGTGCACGCATGATCCGGGGACGATCCAGTCGGGATCCACGGGTGCGAGGGATGCGGGCGAGGGGTCCGGACAAGAGCGCCGAAAGGGCGGATTCAAGCCTTCAAGATCGCAAGTACGTGCATTCGTTCACGTACGGCGTCCCACGTTCAAACCCTCGGCAATCTGTTAGGTATCCCACGCCGCTTCCCCGCCGGAGAATGCCGTCCTTGGCCACTGACCGTAGGTGGTGGTAGGCAACGAGCAATTCGGGCGAATCGATGAAACGCCTTGACCATGCATATGACCGGAGCCGAGCCCTCCGCGCGGAATTGCCTTATCCAAGATCGATGAGGGGAATTCTCGACGCGTACGCGCCAAATGTGGCGCAACACACGTTTCTTGAAGACAACCGCGACCCCCTGGTACCCGTGGAGCCATGTCCCACACCGCTCACATACCCAGCCGCCGGAAACCCCGTCGCACCGCCAGCACCTGGATGCTGCGCACGGGCGTTGCCGGCGGCGTCCTCAGCACCCTGGTGGTCGGCGCGGCCACCGGCTCCGCAAACGCCGCCGAGCCCGTCTCCGACACCGTGGAACTGCCCACGGTGACCGCGGAGCTCGCCGGTGCCGCCGCGAAGTCCACCGCAGCCACCCAGCAGGCCGCGCTCGACTACGAGCAGCGGTCCGAGCTCAAGGAACAGCAGGACCGGGCCGCCGACACCGCCCGCAAGGCGGCGAAGAAGGCCAAGCAGGAGGCTGAGCGCAAGGCCGAGGCCGAGCGCAAGGCGGAGGCGGCCAAGGCCAAGAAGGCGGAGGAGCGCGCTTCCCGCTCCGCGGAGCGCACCACACTGAGCACCGCCTCCTCCTCTGCCACGGGCAGTGCCGCCGCCGTCATGTCCTTCCTCGAGGCGCAGCTGGGCAAGGCGTACGTCATGGGCGCGACGGGCCCCTCGGCGTACGACTGCTCGGGCCTGACGCAGGCTGCGTTCCGGACCGCGGGCGTCGACCTGCCGCGCGTCTCGCAGGACCAGTCGACCACCGGAACTCCGGTGTCGCTGGACGCGCTGAAGCCGGGAGACCTGCTGTTCTGGGGCGGCGTGGGCAGCGCGTACCACGTGGCTGTCTACACAGGGGACGGTCAGTACATCGATGCCGCGAATCCCAGCAAGGGCGTTGTGAAGCAGAACCTCAGCGACTACCCGCCGACCTCGGCGACGCGCGTTCTCTGAGCCGACTGCTGCACGATCCAAGACAGGTACGCCTGCACGAGGCGGCGCGGTTCCTGAGAGCCCGGCCTCCCGAGGCTCAGCCGTTGGCAGGATTGTCGTCAGATAGGGCGAAGGGCCCGACCAGTTTCCGGACTTTTCCGGACTGGTCGGGCCCTTCGCCATGTCCGAGGAGGAGAGGAGCCGGGAGGCGGCGGGAGGTACAGGGAGGCGCCACACCGGGTGCGGGCAGCGGCGGCAGGGCGACATGCGGAGTGTGCTGTACGCCGCTTGCCCCGAGGCGCAGGGGTCGGATCCTCTGCGGTCCGTACGGCCAACAGCTCAGTCCGACGTCCGGATCCCGCATGACCGACGGCGGCGTGTCTCACCGCGTTCCGGCCCCACGTCACCGGGCTGCGAGGCCAGTCGACTTGCCGGGTCGCTGCGCGAGCTACTGGACTCACGGGTACCTACCGGGATCACTCTCCAGGAGGCGACCGCGATACTTCACGCCCACCCCACCCACCTCATCCCTTGCTTCAAGCAGACCTACGGCCTTCCACCGCATACCTACCTGACGGGCAAGCGCATCGACCGGGCGCGTCGGCTGCTGCTCGCCGGCCTGCCCCGGCCGCCGTCGCCACGGCCGTGGGGTTCCATGACCAGCCCCACCTGAACCGGCACTTCACACGCCATCTGGGCGTCACGCCCCCGCGCTACGCCGCCCTGCGCAGCCGCGGCGCATCGTCATGAACACGGACCCGACACGGCCTCCGTGCTCAGCCCGTTGTGATCCGGTCCATCGCCGCCCCGCTCCCACCGCCCACCGCCCACTGCCCACCACCCGCCGAACACCCGGAGAGCGGCCACGGACGGGGATCACTTCAGAGCGTGGGGAACTCTCCCGCCTTCACGCCGGAGACGAATGCGGTCCACGCGCCCTCGTCGAAGACAAGTGCCGGCCCGTACGGGTCCTTGCTGTCCCGTACGGGCCTGACGCCGGGGAAGCCGTCGGCGACCTCGACGCAGCTGCCTCCCTCGCCGTTGCTGTACGAGGACTTGCGCCAGACAGCTGTGCTCACATCGTGCGCGTTACTCATCTCGCGTGCTCCTCCGCCGCCATTTCGATCAAGGTGAGAGATGCCTCCGGCGACAGTGCGGCTGCCCTGACGAGATCGAAAGACCTCTGGTATCGGGCGACCACTTCCGCATCGTCCACCAGTTGGCCGATGTGGGCACCCTCGACGTACGCCACAGGCGGGGAGTCGGTGAACGTCATGAGGGACACCATCCCGTTCACAAACGCGTGTGCCCCCGCCGAGTCGGGAAGCACCTGCACCAGCGCGCGGTTCGAGCACGCCGAGTCCACGATGTGAGCAAGCTGTTCCCGGATGGCCGCGCAGCCGCCCACCTGCACTTGGAGCGCCGCCTCATGAAGGATCACCCATAGTTCCGGGCCTGTTGGGTCGTCGAGGATGCGGGCCCGGTCGAGGCGGGCCGCCACGTGCCCCTCCACTTCCTCCTGCGGTGCGAACGGATGGGCGGCGCGGGTCAGGGCCCGGGCGTACGCCTCCGTCTGGAGGAGACCGGGCACCACCATCGGGCCGTACTCGCTGATGGTCTCCGCCCCGGACTCGAGGTCGGCGGCTTCCGCGAAGTACTCGGGGTGCCGTGATCTGTTGACCACCCGGCACATCCGGGCGAGAGAACCGTCCGTGTTCAGCACTCGGTCCAGTCGCTCGGCCACTTCCAGTTGCGGCTTCTGGGCAGCCGCTTCGATCTGGCCGATGTAGGCGCCCGAACAGAACAGCTGCTCGCCGAGCTTGTCCTGTGACATTCCGGCAGCCTCACGGAGGCGCCGTAACTCTGCTCCATAGAACGCCCTGGGTAACGACGGATCGTGATTCTTGGGATTCGTCACACTCAACACCCCTTCCTGGCAATGCCCTTGTCGAAATCAGCCAGCGGCCTAGCGTAGCTTCGCAGGGCGACCCTTGAAACACGGGGCGTAACCAGGGGGCTGATTGAGCGCCACGTGTGACGAGAATTACGCAGCGAAAAGCGTACGAAGCGTATGACAGCCACTAGTGCGCCCAGAACGCCCAAATCGACGAAATCGGAGCAAGCGGCGGGAACAGCGAAAACGGCCGGTGAGAGGCTTGCGCAGGACGCCATCGCGCCGATGCAAGCGGGACCCGAGCCGGTGAATCGGCGCTACCGGCGTCCCCTGCCCCGCATTTCTTTATGCAAAGCCAGAGCGCCGAACCCTCGTTGAGTCAGCCGAATCCGTTGTTTCGGCTGACTCAACGAGGGTTCGGGTCCGCGTAATCGCGGCTACGCCTTGGGGGCCACCTTGCTCAGGCCGTTGATGATCCGGTCCATCGCGTCGCCGCCCGTCGGCTCCGTGAGGTTGGCGAGCATCTTCAGCGTGAATTTCATCAGCAGCGGATGCGTCAGACCGCGCTGCGTCGCGACCTTCATGACCTTCGGATTGCCGATCAGCTTCACGAAGGCGCGGCCGAGGTTGTAATACCCGCCGTAGGTGTCCTTGAGGATCTTCGGGTAGTTCTGGAGGGCCAGTTCGCGTTGCGCCGGAGTCGAGCGGGCATGCGCCTGGACGATGACGTCCGCGGCAGTCTGGCCCGATTCCATCGCATACGCGATGCCTTCGCCATTGAACGGATTGACCAGCCCGCCCGCATCGCCCACCAGAAGCAGGCCCTTGGTGTAGTGCGGCTGCCGGTTGAGCGCCATCGGAAGCGCGGCGCCGCGGATGGGGCCGGTCATGTTCTCGGGGGTGTAGCCCCAGTCCTCCGGCATCGACGCGCACCAGGCCTTGAGGACCTCGCGCCAGTCCAGCTCCTTGAAGGAGTCGGAGGTGTTGAGCACTCCGAGGCCGACGTTGGACGTGCCGTCGCCCATGCCGAAGATCCAGCCGTAGCCGGGCAGTAGCCGTTCCTGCCCGCCGCGCCGGTCCCACAGCTCCAGCCAGGACTCCAGGTAGTCGTCGTCGTGCCGGGGTGAGGTGAAGTACGTCCGTACGGCCACACCCATCGGACGGTCCTCGCGCCGGTGCAGGCCCATCGCCAGCGACAGACGGGTGGAGTTGCCGTCCGCCGCGACCACGAGGGGCGCGTGGAAGGTGACCGGGGTCTTCTCCTCACCGAGCTTGGCCTGAACGCCCGTGATCCGGCCCGTACGGGTGTCGAGCACCGGAGCGCCGACGTTGCAGCGCTCGTACAGCCGCGCGCCCGCCTTCTGCGCCTGCCCGGCCAACTGCTCGTCGAAGTCGTCCCGCTTCCGCACGAGTCCGTAGTTCGGGTACGAGGCGAGCTCGGGCCAGTCGAGCTGGAGGCGGACACCGCCACCGATGATCCGCAGGCCCTTGTTCCGCAACCAGCCGGCCTCTTCGGAGATGTCGATGCCCATCGAGACGAGCTGCTTGGTGGCGCGCGGGGTGAGGCCGTCGCCGCAGACTTTCTCGCGGGGGAACGCGGTCTTCTCCAGCAGGAGGACGTCGAGACCGGCCTTCGCGAGGTAGTACGCGGTGGTGGATCCGGCGGGCCCGGCTCCGACGACGATCACGTCGGCGCTGTGCTCGCTGAGGGCGGTGTCGGTCACGTCGGCACTCCTGGTGCTCTCGGCTGGTGCTCTCTGCGGGGACGGCGGGGACGTCCGCAGTCTAGAACGAGCACTTGGCGCGACCGCACAGCAGGAGGCCTCTCCGGGCCGGTCGTATCCCGGCGGGGACAGCACCGGGTACGTCAACACCGAGGTCCCCGCCGTGCCGAGAGCGTGGGAACGCAACAGGCGCCGTGCGCTGCCGAGCACGGCTGCCTGGCAGAAGAAGTCCCCACCGGGGGTCGACATCAGACGCCGGACGCCGGGCATCGGGCGCCGGACGGCGGACTCCGGACGCGAAACGGCGGGCGCCCGACGGCTGACTCCGGGCGCGAGACGGCAAGCGCCGGACGGCAAGCGCCCGGACGGCAGGCCGCGGACCCCGGCCTCAGACCGGGACGGCCACCGTGCCGGGTGCCGCGATGCGGTGGAGGGTGGCGCTGCGCTCCGCCCGGTACGGGGAGGACATCAGCGCGGAGAGGACGGCGATCCGGGCCTGTCCCGCCCGCAGCGTGCCGGTCGGTACGGCGCCGGCCTCGATCAGGTCCACGGCGCCGCCACCCGTGTAGATGGGGGTGATGGGGCCGGCCGGGACCCGGGTCGTCAGCGCGACGAGCACGCCGCGGGAGACGGCCCGTGTCACCGCCTCGGTGAATTCGGGCGTTGCGTTGCCCGCGCCGGTCGCCACGAGCACGATCCCCTGCGCCCCCGCCTCCACCGCCGTCTCGAAGAGCAGCGGATCGGCGTCGCTGTGGTGCATGACCATGTCGACGCGCGGCAGCCGGGTGCCCACGGGCGGAAGAGCGAGGGGCTCGGGACGCTCGGGGCGCCGCAGCACCTGGACGCGGCCGAAGCCGACTTTGCCGACCGGGTCGTTCGAGGGGTCGGCGAAGGCGTCGATGGCGACGGTCTGGGTCTTCACCGTGCCGCGGGCGGCGTGCACCCGGCCCGCGAACACGGCGAGGGCGCCGAGGTCCTGGACGCTCGAGGCCGTGAGCAGCGCGTCGTAGAGGTTACTGGAGGCGTCGCCGTCGACGGACTCCAACGGGCGCTGGGCGCCGGTGAGGACGACCGGGCGGCGGTCACCGTGGTGCAGGTCCAGCAGGAAGGCCGACTCCTCGAGGGTGTCGGTGCCATGGGTGACGACCACGCCGTCGACCGCCGGGTCCTCCAGGACCTCGTGGACCGCGCGCAGCAGGGCGAGCTGGTGGGCGGTGGTCAGCCGGGGGCTGTTGACGGTGAACAGGTCCACGACCCGGGTCTGGACGCCCTCGGGCAGGACAGCCGTGGCGAGCACGTCCTGTCCGGCCGCGTCGGCGGCATACCCATTGCCCTGCCAGCGGCTGGCTATCGTCCCGCCGGTGGTCACCACGACGACTCGTCGCATGTCCTGCTCACCCTCTTCCCCTGGTCATCCGCTACTGCTTCTGCTTCCGCTACTGCTGCTGCTTCTTCTGCTGCTGCCGCTTCCGCTGGTCCTCCGCCGACCGCCGCACACCGCCGCGGACTCCGTAGGCTCTCGCAGGGCTAACGAACAAGAATAGGCAATTATGCCTGCAATCCGATGGCGAATATTCACATGCTCGTTGCTATCTGTGGCAGATAATTGCAAGTATGGACCGAATCGATCGTGACATCTTGCGTGAGCTGCAGCAGGACGGCCGGCTGACGAACCAGGAGCTCGCCCATCGTGTCGGGCTGACACCCTCGCCATGCCTGCGGCGGGTGCGGCATCTGGAGCAGGACGGGGTGATCCACGGCTATCGGGCCGTCGTCGATCCGGCATCGGTCGGGCGCGGGTTCGAGGTGCTGGTCTCGGTGGAGGTGCAGCGGGACCGCGAGACGGTGGAGGCGTTCGAGGCGGCGCTCCAGGAGCTGCCGGACGTCGTGGAGGCGTACCGGCTCTTCGGCAGCCCCGGCTGCCTGCTGCGGATCGCGGTCGCCGACATCGACTCGTACGAGCGGCTGTGGATCGAGCGGATCACCGCGCTGCCGGGGGTGACCGAGGTGAACTCGCAGATCGTGATGAAGCGGATCAAGGAGGCACGGGGACTGCCGGTCGTCGGATGACCCGCCCAGGGCGCTACTCAGCGGCCGCTCCGCGTTCAGAAGACCAGCAGGCCGGCGCGGCTCAGCAGCCGCTCCGCGCTCAGAAGACGGACAGGCCGGTCAGTGTGGTGAAGCGGTCCAGAGCCGCGACCCCGGCGACGGAGTTGCCGTGCTCGTCCAGGCCCGGGCTCCAGACGCACAGCGTGGCGTACCCCGGCAGCACCGCGATGATCCCGCCGCCGATCCCGCTCTTGCCCGGCAGCCCGACCCGGTAGGCGAAGTTGCCCGCCGCGTCGTACGTACCGCAGGTCAGCATGATCGCGTTGACCTGCTTGGCCTCGCTGGACGACAGCAGTCGCGAGCCGTCCGCGCGCAGCCCGTGCCGGGCCAGGAATCGCCCGGCGAGCGCCAGGTCGCCGCAGCTCATCTCGATCGAGCACTGCCAGAAGTAGTGATCGAGAACGGCGGGCACCGGATTGAGCATGTTGCCGCAGCTGGCCATGAAGTAGGCCAGTGCCGCATTGCGTTCACCGTGAGCGGCCTCGGACTCGGCGACATGCGGGGCGAAGTCGACTGCCTCGTTGCCGCTCTCCGCCCGCAGGAATTCCAGCAGTGCGCCGCGGGCGTCGCCGGTCATACCGAGCAACCGGTCCGTGACGACCAGGGCGCCCGCGTTGATGAAGGGATTGCGCGGAATGCCGTTCTCGTACTCCAGCTGCACCAGCGAGTTGAACGGGTTGCCCGACGGCTCCCGTCCCACGTGCTGCCAGAGGTTGTGGCCGCCGTGGGCCAGCGCGAGTGCAAGGGTGAAGACCTTGGTGATGCTCTGCGTGGAGAACGGCTCTCCCCAGTCCCCGACGCCGTACACCTGCCCGTCCACATCGGCCAGTGCCATCCCGAAGCGCCGCGGGTCCACGTCGGCCAGGGCCGGGATGTACCCGGCAGGCCGGCCCTGGCCGATCCGCGGTGCGATGTCCGCCGCGACCTCCTCCAGTACGGCCTGGTAGTCCGTGTCCGTCACGGCCGTACGGCGCGGTGCAGCGCCACGACGCCACCGGTCAGATTGCGCCAGGCGACCTTCGACCAGCCGGCCTTCTGCAGCCGGGCGGCCAGCGCGGGCTGGTCCGGCCAGGCGCGGATCGACTCGGCGAGGTACACGTACGCGTCCGGGCTGCTGCTGACCGCGGTCGCGACCGGCGGCAGCGCACGCATCAGGTACTCGGTGTAGAGCGTGCGGAACGGTGCCCAGGTGGGGTGGCTGAACTCGCAGATCACCACCCGCCCGCCGGGCTTGGTGACCCGCAGCAGCTCACCGAGGGCCTGATCCGTGTCCTGCACATTGCGCAGCCCGAAGGAGATGGTGACCGCGTCGAAGGACGCGTCGGCGAAGGGGAGCTTCGTCGCGTCGCCCGCGGTGAAGGGCATGTGGGGGTGGCGCCGCTTGCCCTCGCGGAGCATGCCGAGCGAGAAGTCGCAGGGGACGACGTACGCTCCGGCGGCGACGAAGGGCTGCGAGGAGGTGGCCGTACCGGCGGCGAGGTCGAGGATCCGCTCGGCGGGGCGGGCGGCGACGGCCCGGGCGACCGCCTTGCGCCAGAGCCGGGCCTGGCCCAGCGACAGCACGTCGTTCGTGAGGTCGTAGTTCGCCGCCACGTCGTCGAACATCGCGGCGACTTCGTGCGGCTGCTTGTCCAGGGAGGCTCGGGTCACGCGACCCATTGTTCCGTACCGGGGTGCTCAGGGTTCGACGAGGCCCGCCAGATCGACTTCGAACGGGAACGGGACGTCCGTCTTCAGCTTCCCGGAGGGGATCGGGTGCGAGGGCGCCGGGACGTACATCGCCAGATCGTGGTGGAACCAGAGCTCGTGCACCTCGGGAAGATCGTCCTGCCCCCGCTCGACGCGCCAGAAGTACGGCACCTTGGCCTCGGCGAACATGCCCGGCTTGCGGATGCGGTCGTCCTGCCGGGAACCGGACGAGACCACCTCGATGACAAGGGCAACCTTCTCGACGGGGATGCACTCGAGGCTGAAGACGTCCAGGTCACGCTTGTCGTAGACGATGACATCCGGCTTCGGGGGGTTGTTCTCGTCCACGAGCACGCATTGCTTGGAGGCGACGGAATACGGCTCCCGCTTGGCGCTCTCCAGTCGGTGGTACATCCTGTCCCGCACCAGGTTGTGCCAGAGCGGCGTCATCCCACGAACCACGATCGCTCCGTCCACCAGCTCCCACTCGAAGGGCAGCTCCAGGTCCTTCACCTGCTCGTACGTCCAGCCCTGGGGGGGTACATCCAGGTGTCCGGGGTGGCCTTCACCGGCCGTTCAGCGGTCATCACTGCTCCCATGGACGCGAGTCTGGACGCGGGTACGGATCGCGGTCCCGCGTACCGTCACCCGAATGTGGTGGACGCTTGCCACGCCGTTGACTCGGGGCGCCGCGCGCGGTCAGCGTCGCCGGTGGAGCAGTCTGCCGCCCAGGGCCGTGACGAGGCAGACCCCCTCCTCGTCGAACACCGCGAAGTCGGCGAGCCCGGAGGGGACCAGCGCCTGCGGACGCGGGGCGGACAGCACCCGGATGCCCGACCGCTCCACGGCGGTACGGACCGTGGGCCGGGTGAACGGCCCGGAGATCGCCGTGGTCCCGGCCGTCAGCAGACGTTGCAGCCCGCGCCGGGCGCTCGCACCCCAACGGGCGTCGGTCATCTCCAGGGCATCGAGTGCCGTCCCGGTGAGCGGCTCCGTCCCGAGTACGTCGGCCTCTCGCGGGTCGGGCCAGTACGCGGCCTCCAGCAGAGCGGCGGCGTCCGGCTCGTACCGTCCCGGTGTGAGCACGCCGCCCCAGGTGCGGACCCGGGCCCGCTCCCCGTACTCGGCGAGCAGCTCCTCGGCGGGACCGATGGCGGCGAAACGGTCACCGGAGACGACAACCGCCTGCCCGGCGCACGGCACGCCGTCCTCCGTGAGGAGAACGGCGTGAACCCGGTGGATGGTCAGCACAACAACCTCGACGCACTCAGCTCGCGTCGATGAGCTTGAGCTCGGGGTGGGCGGTGCCGCCGGCGATCGCGGTCGAGGACAGGTGCGAGACGACCTTGTCGTCGACCGGGTCGGTGGCCGGGTCGTCATGCACGAGCAGGTGCTCGTACGTCGTCGCGCGCTGCGCCGGGACGCGGCCCGCCGCGCGGATCAGGTCGATGATCTCCATGCGGTTGGAGCGGTGCTTGGCACCGGCCGAGGACACCACGTTCTCCTCGAGCATGATCGAGCCGAGGTCGTCCGCGCCGTAGTGCAGCGACAGCTGGCCGACCTCCTTGCCCGTGGTGAGCCAGGAGCCCTGGATGTGGGCGATGTTGTCGAAGAAGAGCCGCGCGATGGCGATCATCCGCAGGTACTCGAAGAGCGTCGCCTGCGTCTGGCCCTTCAGGTGGTTGTTCTCCGGCTGGTAGGTGTACGGGATGAAGGCGCGGAAACCGCCCGTACGGTCCTGGACATCGCGGATCATCCGCAGGTGCTCGATGCGTTCGGCGTTCGTCTCGCCGGTGCCCATGAGCATCGTGGAGGTGGACTCGACACCCAGCTCGTGCGCCGCCTCCATGATCTCCAGCCAGCGTTCACCGGACTCCTTGAGCGGCGCGATGGCCTTGCGGGGGCGCGCGGGCAGCAGCTCGGCTCCGGCTCCCGCGAAGGAGTCGAGCCCCGCGGCGTGGATACGGCGGATGGCGTCCTCGACACTCACTCCGGAGATCCGGGCCATGTGCTCGACCTCGGAGGCGCCCAGCGAGTGGATCACCAGCTGCGGGTACGCCTTCTTGATCGCGGCGAAGTGCTCCTCGTAGTACTCGACGCCGAAGTCCGGGTGGTGCCCGCCCTGGAACATGATCTGTGTGCCACCGAGTTCGACGGTCTCCGCGCAGCGGCGCAGGATGTCGTCGAGGTCGCGGGTCCAGCCGTCACCGCTCTTCGGCGGGGCGTAGAAGGCGCAGAACTTGCACGCCGTCACGCAAACGTTCGTGTAGTTGATGTTCCGCTCGATGATGTACGTCGCGATGTGCTCGGTCCCGGCGTAGCGGCGGCGCCGTACGGCATCCGCGGCCGCGCCGAGCGCGTGCAGCGGGGCCGACCGGTACAGGCCGAGCGCCTCCTCCGGAGTGATACGGCCACCGTCGGCGGCGCGGTCGAGGACGGACTGAAGGTCGGCGCTCTCGCTCACCGGGGCGTCCCTTCCGGAAGGGTCGTTTTGCGGACCGATCCAGCGTACGCCAGGCGTCCGATGGGCCCGGTGGCGGCCGTGAGCACACCTGTCCGGTGAACGGGCCTGTTCGCGGAACGGGCCTCTTCGGTACGGGTCCGTTCACGGAGCGGGCCTGACCGGTACACACGTCTGTTCCCGGAACCGGCCTGACCGGTGAACGCTTCCGTCCAGTGCGGCATCTGTTCGTCCGGTCGACCGGGCGACCGGGGCGACCGGGCGGCAGACGGGTCGGATGGTTGGATACCCGACCGCCCGTCAGCCACCTGACTTCGTCAGCCGGGCGCTCGGACTTCCGCCCGCCTCGTCGTCCGACTTGTAGGCGAGCACGCCCATCTCCTCGAACGTGAGAGTCAGGGTCGCCGGTGCGCCCGTACACAGCGGTGCTGCCCCGGAGTTGTCGCTGGTCTCCCGCAGCGTCAGCTTCTTCTCCGTCGCGGTCACCAGCTCTCCCTTGGCGCGGCACCCCAGCCCCAGGGCGTCGTACGAGGTACGGGCCACCTGGCTGCCCTTGGTGCCCGACCCTCACGGCACGTACGCACGCGCGCGGGCACGCGTACATACGCGTACTCGGGTGCGCGCACCGGCAGAGGTACTCGCCGGACTGCAGCAGAGTTACTCGCCGGACAGCAACTGAACGCGTACGTCCGGCGCGAAGCCGGTCGTCGGGCCGGTGCGGCGGGCGAACTCGGCGATGCCCGACAGCTGTTCCGTACCCAGCCGGAAGTCGAGGGTGGTGAAGTAGCGCTCCAGCAGCTCCGCGTCGAAGGCCTCCCAGCGGGCGGCCTGCTCGGCGACCTTGCCGACCTCCTCCAGCGACACGTCACGGGAGGTGAGGAAGGCCTCGTGCACCTTCCGTACGATCCGCGGTTCGCGCGCGAGGTAGTCGCGGCGGGCGGCCCAGACGGCGAAGACGAACGGCAGCCCTGTCCAGTCCTTCCACATCTGCCCGAGGTCATGGACCTGGAGGCCGAGACGGGGCGCGTCGTGCAGCGAGGCCCGCAGCGCGGCGTCCCCGATCAGCACGGCGGCCTGCGCCTCCTGCATCATCAGGCCGAGGTCCGGCGGGCAGGTGTAGTAGTCGGGCTCGATGCCGTGCTGCTCGGCGAGGAGCAGCTGCGCGAGCCGTACGGACGTACGGGATGTGGAGCCCAGCGCCACCCGTGCCCGGTGCAGCTGGTCGAGCGGGACCTGCGACACGATCACGCAGGACATGACGGGGCCGTCGCAGCCGACGGCGAGATCGGGGAAGGCCACGAGCTCGTCGGCGTTGCGGAGGAACTCCACGAGGGTGATCGGGGCGATGTCGAGATCGCCGCGGACCAGCTGCTCGCTGAGCTTCTCGGGGGTGTCCTTGCTCAGCTCCAGATCCAGCAGGGCGCCCGTGCGGGCGAGGCCCCAGTAGAGGGGCAGGCAGTTCAGGAACTGGATGTGGCCGACCCGGGGCCGGGTGCGACGGCGGTGGCCCTCCGCAGTGGCGGTGGCGCCCAGGGGGCGAGCGGTGCCCAGGTGGTCGGCGTCACTCGAAGTACTGGAGTTCCTGGAGGAACTGGGGGGACCGGCGGCGCTGGGGATTCTGCCGGTACCGGCAGCGCTGTCAGCGCTTCCGGTGCTGACGGGACCGGAGGCACTGAGGGTGCTTTCGGTGCTGACTGGGCCGGCGGCGGTGCGGTCAGAATTGTCCACATCGTGAGGCTAGCCCTGGGGACAGCTGTGACCGGCCCCGGGGCCCGTTTGCGGGCGCTCCGCGCCGCGTTGCGCCGAACGGGCGAAACCACTCACCCGGGTGATCTTCACCTCTTCCACGAGCCGAAGACTGCGTGCTAGGCTCGCCGCAAGTTGCAGTTTGGTTTCCCTTGCAGTACAGAGCCTGCGGAGCATGTGACGCCGCAGGCTTTTGTAGTTTTCAGACTTCTTGCAGGTTCTGGAGCAGGGCAACCCTTTGGCCCAAGGAGGGCTTTATGGCTACCGGAACCGTCAAGTGGTTCAACGCCGAAAAGGGCTTTGGTTTCATCGCCCAGGACGGCGGCGGCCCCGATGTCTTCGTCCACTATTCCGCGATCAACGCGTCTGGCTTCCGCTCTCTCGAGGAGAACCAGACCGTGAACTTCGACGTCACCCAGGGCCCGAAGGGTCCGCAGGCGGAGAACGTCACCCCGGTCTGATCCTCCGGATCTTCAGGGTTCGACCGATCGCGGTCGAAGCGTAGTGCCCAAGGAGCCCCGCTCCCCGCCTCGGCGGGGAGCGGGGCTCCTGCCTGTCCCGCCCGTCTCGTCGGGTACGAGAGCCTGTGGATCAAGGGCAGGCGCGCAGGCGACGGCCGACCTCGAGCGGCCTGGCGGCGGCCGGCCGCGGCGTCACCCGCCGGAGGCTCCCACCCGTACGGCCCAAGCGGCCGCCCGCAACCACCGTCACAGCTGGAGCCCCAGCCGGCCAACAGCCCAGCCGCAGCCCCGCCGCAGTCACTACTTCGGCCGTACCGACCGACGAAATCGGCAGTCAGAGTGCCGGTGACCAGTGCCGGCCGTTCATGAGGTTCTCCAGACCGGCCCACGCGAAGTTCATCAGGGTGGCCGCGGCCTCCTTGGACGTGGGGCTGTCGCCGCCGGGGGCATTGGCCCAACCCGCCAGTGACTCGGCTGCGCCCACCAGCGCGTGCGCCAGCCCAGCGACCTCCCGCCCGGCCAGTTCGGGGTCGTACCCCGCCTCGCGCGACGCCGCCGCGATGAGCCTGGTCACCAACTCGATGATCTCCTCCCGCATGACGGCGATCTCGCGGGCGAAGGGCTCGCCCTGCGTACGGGCCTGGTTGTTGAGTACCGCCCAGCCGTCGGGGTTCGCGGCGGTGTGTGCGAAGAAGCCCCGCAGCCCGCACCACAGTTGCTGGGCTGCGGACCGGGCGCCCGGCTCGACCGCGCCCCGCACCGCGGCCACCAGCGCCTCCGCCTCCCGCCGAATGCAGGCGCTGAACAGCTCCTCCTTGGAGTTGAGATACAGATAGACCAGCGGTTTCGACACCCCCGCCACAACCGCTATCTCATCCATCGACGCGGCCCCGTACCCGCGCTGCGCGAATGTCTCCACCGCCGCGTCGAGCATCTGCTGCTCCCGCACCGCCCGCGGCATTCGCTTGCTCTTGGCACACACGACCGTCGCCCCTCCCGCCCGAGTCTCCCCTACTCGCCAGTAAGTTTAACGTCGCGGGCGGACGGGCGCCGCCGATCGCCGTTCCGCGGCGGGGTCCGCGGGCGGTCGGCCGTCTACGTCCGATGGTGCGGCGGAGGACTCCCCCTGACGGCACGTGTACCGCCGTACGCCCTGGTCGGCTGGGCTTGCCGCCCGGCTCGGTGGACGACCGCAAACCGGCCTTCCCGTCGCGGGCCTGGACGAGGCGGCGGTATTGAGACCGCCCGCGGGCAGGAGCACTTCGCCCTGCTCTTCCTCGGCGTGGCCGGCGCCCTCGGCACTCACACGTTCACCATCGATGTCGTCACGCGCTCCACCGCGCAGTGACGTTCCGAGACCTTCACGTGGGCAGGCGCACCTGAAATCGGCCTGGGGGCGGTCCGCTGAGACCAACCGCTGAACGTGAGCTTCAGCGGACCTCAGCCGGGCGTCAGCGCACCCGGCGGTCCTCCAGCGGGGCGGCCTTCAGTACGTCGTCCGCTGTTTTGGGCAGATGCGGCGTGTGGTTGACCAGTCGGGCCGAGTTGGCGACGACCGCGATGCTGCTGGTGTTGTGCAGCAGGGCGGCAAGAACCGGGTTCATGGACCCCCCTGCGCCGGCGACCAGGCCCAGCAAGTTCACGCCGATGGCGAGGCCGTAGTTCTGCCGGACGACGCGCAGGGTGTGACGGCTGAGTTCGACGACGGCGGCGACCTGTCGCAAGTCGTCACCCGGCAAGGCGATGTCGGCGGTCTCCAGAGCCACGTGAGAGGAGCGCTCGCCCATGCTGATGCCGACGTCGGCGAGGGCCAGGGCCGGCGCGTCATTGGTGCCGTCGCCCACCATCGCGACCGTATGTCCCTCGGCCTGCAGGTCCCGGATCAGCTGGAGTTTGCCCTCTGGCAGGGCATGTGAATGCACCTCGGCGATGCCGAGGGCGTCGGCGACAACCTGCGCGGTCTCGGGCGCGTCACCGGTGAGCAGCACCAGGCGGGAAACGCCAAGCTCTCTGAGCTGCCGGATGACGGTCTCGGCCTCGGCACGCAGGGCGTCGGAGACGCCGAGCATGCCGATCAAGTCTTCATCGTGCGCCAGGCAGATGACGGTCTCACCGCCGCTTCGCAGCCGTTCCGTCCAGCCCTGGGCCTCCTCGGTGAGCTCGACGCCGTGCCGGCGCAGCAGGGCGGGGCTGCCGACCAACAGGCGGGTGCCGTCCAGTTCTGCGCGCATGCCCATGCCGAGAACGACCTCGCAGGCTTGATGGATGGGCACGTGAAGGTGCTGTTCCTCGGTGCGGGCGACGATTGCCTGAGCGAGCGGGTGGCGGGCATGCAGTTCCCCGGAAGCGGCCAGACTCAGCACATCGTCGGCGGTGAAGTTGTCGCTGAGGGTGACCACGCTGGTGACCAGTGGCCTGCCGAAGGTGAGGGTGCCGGTCTTGTCGAAGACGACGGCCGTGACCCGGCCGATGCCCTCCAGGTGGGTGCCGCCTTTGATGAGGGTGCCGCGGCGTGCTCCGTTGCCGATGGCGGCGCTGATGGCGGTGGGTGTGGCCAGGCCGGCCGCGCATGGGCAGGCGATCAGCAGCATCGTCATCGCACGGCGCGCGTCGCGTGTCACGACGTAGGTCAGGGCGGCCAGCGCGAAGGAGACGGGGACGAATCGCTGGGTGAAGCGGGTGGCCACGGTCTGGATCGGTGCCCGGTCCGCCTGGGCCTCTTCGACCCGGCTGATGATCCGGCCCACGGTGGTCTCCGCGCCGACCGAGGTGGCAAGGACGGTGAGCGAGCCGGAGGTGACGATGGTCCCGGCGTAGACATGTGTCCCCGCCCGTGCGTAGACCGGCAGGGCCTCACCGGTGATCGCGGCCTGGTCCACCAAGCCCTCGCCGGAGACGACCTGTCCATCGACGGGAATTCTGTGGTGCTCGTACACGGCGACCACGTCCGCCGGCTCGACATCTTCAAGGGCCACCTCGACCTCGACGCCCTCTCGGACCACCCAGACGCGCTGCTCACCGATGGTGAGCAGTTCCTCGATGGCGCGCCGGGTACGGCGCAGGGTCAGGGTCTGGAGGAACTCGCCGATGTTCAGCAGCCACAGGACCGTAAGGGCCACGATGTTCTCGCGCAGCACCAGCGAGATGACCGTCGCCGCCGTGACCAGGGTGTCCGTACCAGGGCTGCTGCGACCACGCAGCGAGCGCAGCGCACCCCGGAAGAACGGCAGACCGGTGAAGAGCGTGATCGCACCCAGCAGGCCCGAGGAGCCGACGGTGATCCGGGGGCGGCCCAGCAGACGGCGCAGGGCGACGAGCGCGAGCACCGCGCCTCCGACGACCAGCCGCGCAACCTCGCCGGTGGAGGAATCCGGTGTGGAGCGGGTGGCCTTGGCGGGCGCGGAGGCCGGTGGAGCCTCTTCGAGTGCGGCGATCAGACGGTCGATGTCCAGACGGTCCGGCGCCATCCAGATCACCACGCTGCCGGTGCGGGGGAAGATCCGCAGCGCACGGAAACCGCTCATGCCGGTCAGGCGCTCGTCGACCAGTCCGGCACTGCCGGGACGCGCGCGTACCCAGGGAACCATCAGACGGGCCCGGCCTGTGGCCACGGAGCAGACGGCGACATCGGACATGATCAGTGCTCGTGTCCGTGGTTGCCTTCGATGGTGACCGCGGAGGGCGGGGGTGCCTCCTCGCCGAGAGAGGTCCTGGCCTCGGCGACTACGTCTCCGGCTTTCAGCCGGGCCTCTTCGGCTGCCGAGGCCAGCCACCGGCCGGCGACGATTCCGTTCGCGAGACCCCCGACAAGCGCCTTGCGGGCGACCGGCTTCACCTCAGGCAGCCGCCTGGCGGCGCCTCGGATGATCAGACCGCCCACCACTCCGGAGACTGCGTAGTGAGCGAGGCGTCCAGCCGCGGCACCAGCTATTGCGACGGGATGCATGAGGTTCTCCTTCCGTCTCTACCGAGCAGGCGCGACGCGACGGACCTCTCTTCCAGTGTGCGCCCGGACAGCGCCGCGGGGCGAACAGAGGGCGGGGAGGCGGCCGGTCATGTCCGCGCCTCGGCCTCGGGTTGTGCGGCGAGCGTGCTTCGGGGAGTCCGGTCGGTCCGCCTCATCGTCGCCAGCCGGCACAGGAGGTAGATCACGAACGAGATGGTCGTGACGTAGGGGCTGATGGGGATGGTGCTTCCGAGGGCGAGGAGAATCCCCCCTTCCATCGCGACCAGGGCGAAGACGACGCTCAGCACGGGTAGCCACACGGGAGACGCTGTGATCCGCGCAGCGGCGGCCGCCGGCGTGACAAGGAGCGCGAGCACCAGCAGCGCTCCGACGATCTGTACGCACAGCGCGACCGCGAGGCCGAGGACCAGCATGAAGGCGAGGGACAGCGCACGTACGGGAATCCCGCGTGCTTCGGCCACTTCCGGGTCGACGCTGGCGAAGGTCAGCGGTTTCCAGATGATGGCGAGAGCGATGAGCACCACGACGGACGTGCCGAGCAGCCACGCCATCTGCGGGGTGTCGACGGCGATGATCTGACCGGTCAGGATGCCGAACTTGTTCGCCGCTCGTCCCTTGTAGAGGGACAGGAACAGCACGCCGAGGCCGAGCCCGAACGGCATGATGATGCCGATGACCGAATTGCGGTCGCGGGCGCGGACGCCCAGGACGCCGATGGCTCCGGCTGCCAGCAGCGAACCGGCGATGGACCCGGCCACGATGTTCAGTTCGAGCAGCAGCGCCGCCGAGGCACCGGCGAACGAGAGTTCACTGATCCCGTGCACCGCGAACGGCAGGTCGCGCATGATCACGAATACCCCGGCCAGCCCGCCGACCAGGCCGAGGAGCGCCCCGGCCAGGAGCGAGTTCTGGACCAGTCCGAGCAGTTCGCCGTAGTTGTCGAAGTTGAAGATCTGGTGCCAGACGCTGGTGTCTTCCCCGCCGGCGGCGTGCAGCCCGAGCCCCATCACGACCGTCGGCCCCCGTTCGGCCTGTCTGCGTGACCGTGGGCGGGGGCGCCATCGGGTGCACCGGCCACGACGATGCGGCCCCTGACGCGGACCACGTCGACCTGGGTGCCGTACAGCTCCGACAGGGTGGTGGAAGTCATCACGTCGTCCGGTGGCCCGATCCGGTACCCGCCCCGGGCCAGATACAGGACGCGGTCCACCAGGCCGAGGACGGGGTTGATCTCGTGCGTGACGAAGACGACGGCGGTGTCGGCGGAGCGGCGCCGCTGTTCCACCAGGCTGGTGACGGTGCGCTGGTGCTGCGGGTCGAGGGAGAGCAGGGGTTCATCGCAAAGCAGGATCCGCGGCTCGGTGGCGAGCGCTTGTGCGATGCGCACCCGCTGCTGCTCACCACCGGAAAGCCGTCCGACGGGAACGTCCGCGTACGGCGTCGCTCCGACCGAAGCCAGGATGTCGTCCACGCGGCGGCGGATCGCCGGCCGCGCGAGCGGCAGTCCCCAGCGATGCCCGTCCAAACCGAGTCGCACCAGGTCACGGGCGCGCAGCATGGTTTGTGCGGGCTGGGACGTCTGCTGCGGGACGTATCCGATGTGCCGACCGCCGCGTCGTGGAGCCCGGCCGAGGACGGCGAGCGACCCCGCGGTGAGCTGCTGTCGGCCCAGGAGTACGCGCAGCAGGCTGGTCTTGCCCGACCCGTTCGGGCCCAGCACGGCGAGGAATTCCCCGGGCCGGATATCGAGGTCCAGGTCGCGCCACAGCACACGGTCGCCGTACGCGAGTGCGGCGTCCCGCAGACTGATCACCGGCGCCGGGTCGGCGCTGCCGCCTGCGGTTCGCTCCGGCTCCGACAGCGGTGTGATGGCCTCCGTGCGGTCCATTACCTGTCCAATGCGCTCTTGAGTGCGTCGACGTTGGCCGTCATCCAGCCGATGTAGTCCTCGCCCCGGGGAAGGGTTTCGGTCACCGGGACCACCGGGATCCCGTTGTCCTCGGCTGCCCGCTTGACCTTCTCCGTCTGGGGGCCGGAGGTCTGCTCGTTGTAGACCAGCGCCTTGACCTGCTTATCGGTGAACAGCGCGACCGTCTGCTGCAGGCTCCTCGCAGCGACGTCGTCACCCTCCTCGACGGCTTCGCTGAAGTCGGCAGGCGTCATGTTCCGCAGTCCGCTCGCCTCGGTCAGATACAGCGGCACCGGCTCGGTGACCGCCACGGCGGCGTCCGGGTGGTCCGCCTTGATCCGTTTTTCCTTGCTCTCGAGCACCGTCAGCTTCTCTTTGAACGTCTCCGCGTTGTTCCGGAAGACGTCGGTGCCGGCCGGGGTGCTCCTTGCCAGCGCGTCTGCGACCCGGTCGGCCAGCTTCCCCATCGCGGGGAAGTCGTACCAGACGTGCTCGTTGAGCTCGGCGCCCGTCTTCGGTGCAATTCCCGAGACCTGCACGGCGTCGATGACGGCAGGCGAGGAATTCTTCGCGCTGCGAAGCATCCTGCCGACGAAGTCGTCATAGCCGCCGCCGTTCTCGACGACGACCTTCGCCTTGGCCAAGGCGAGCCGGTTCTGCGTGCTGGCCTCGAATGAGTGGGGGTCCTGCGCCGGGTCGCTGATGATCGAGACGACCTCGACCTTGCCGCCGCCGATCTGCTCGACGATGTCCCCGTAGACGTTTGTCGAGGCAACCACTGGAATGACGGGCGCAGGCTCATTCGTCCCAGAGCCGTCGCGGGACTCCGTGTCCGAGGAGCCGCCGCAGCCGCAGACCAAGGCCAGTGCCGTAGCGACAAGCACCATCGGGCCGCGGGCTGTGGGCACCTGCATCGCGGGCCTCCCGATCACAGCGGAAACCGAAACGGTTATCACTTCATTATGAGCCCGTCTCTTCCCGCCATCCACTGGAGCCGGCCAATGCCCGGCCACCTGTTGCCACGAAGGCGCCCACGGGGCGGGTTCCACAGGGGTCCCTGGCACACCCACGACCTGAACTGAGCCGGGAGACGACGGAGTGGGTACGCCGCTCGCATCGTGCACCGGTGCTGGGTGATGACCAGGACGAGCGGCACAGCGAGCATCCGCCGGCTTACGAATCAGTGATGCTGTTCGCTGCTTGACCCCGTGCAGGTCGCTGCTTGACCCCGGTGCAGGCGACGGGTGAAGTGCCGTCCCTTGAGGAAGAGCAAGGAGACCCAGGAGCCGTGGCGATGGGAGGTACTCCAGCCGCAAACCGTGATCTCGCTGGTCAGGGGTGGTTCGAAGACAGGTGTCGCCATCGGCAGGGCCGCGTCCCGCGGCAAGGGTCTCAGGCCGAAGCAGCCGACGACATCAGCTCTTCCAGCTTGTTGAGACCCTGAGTCCAGCCTTCGTCGTGAAGAGCGCGGCGGCGCTCAGTGGCGAAGTCTCCCTGGGTGAAGACCAGTTCGGCCGACGTCTCGCCGATATCACGAAGCGACAGCGCCACCACCGTCTCCCGGTCCTCGGGATCGGGATCCTCCCACCGGAAGGTGTAGGAGAGGCGTTCCGGAGGGTCGACCTCAAGGAATTCCCCCACCAGATAGAACAGATCGCCTTCCGGAGGCTGCATCGCGATCCGGTAACCACCTCCTGGCCGAAGGTCGCTTTCCACACTCGGGATGGTGAAGCCATCAGGGCCCCACCACTTGGCCAGTTTCTGCGGTTCGGTCAAGGCTCGGAATACGACCGAGCGCGGTGCGCGGAGGACACGCTGCATACGCAGCCTCAGCCCGCCATCGTGCGCCATCACGACCTCCCTCCGACCGAAGGCGTCGAGGTTGACCACCGCACCCATCCTAGTGCTCCGGACATCATTTGACCGCCGGGTCGCAGGTCACAGGGTTGGTCGTCGACGTACCTGCGCAGCATCCCGCCGGCAGGGTCTTGCTCGGGGAACGTCAGCCCGCGCCCTTGCGAGGTTGTACTGAGCGACTATTCCAAGATCCGCTAGCCCCGCCCATTGGATCACGAAGCGCGGCCACCTCCGGTCTCAGGATAGGAATGAGCTCCTCCCGAAGCATCCTGGAGAACTCGCGCCTTGCTTGGCGCGCTTCCTCGGTGATCTCCATTCCTCCTCTGACTTGATACACATAGATCTTCTTGAGCTCATATTCACGCGAGCAGTATTCCTCGGAAATCCACTGGTACATCTCCTCAGAGGCCAGCAGCATGAGCCGACGGCACGCCTCGTCCCTGGCCAATACGCGCGCGTGGAAGTCGTCGGGCCGGTTGTCCCAGCCTCGTTCCTCGGCATGAAGCAAGCCGTCCATCCAAAAGTGGACTGCGATGAGGAATCTTTCGATGGCGGCAAGTCTTCTTTCCTCCGCCTTCTCCATCAAGGCCGCGCGGATCCTGAAAGCTTCGACGTGCCTCGTCGAGACGAAACCTATGAATGCCCCCAAGACGCCTGCCCCGCCCCCCACAGCGGCGGTCAAGACTGCTCCATCCACCGCGCCCCCTCGCCCCGGATAGACGGGTCCATACCCTTCGCCATGCGGAACAATTCGTACCGGCCAAGCAGGCCAAGTGGCCGACCCTGAGATAGCGAGGGCTGCGGGCAGTGAACCACCCACGGGCCGCCCCGCCAATAGTTCGCAGCGAGGGGTAAGGCCGCCCGAGCGGAGGCGTCCGCGACACCGTTGGGTCACGGCACAGGTCTCACCGATCTACCCACGACAGCGCAGAGTCCCCGACACCAGTGGTGATCGGGGACTCTGCGCCTGGTGGCTCCGGAGCTACGCGGTGGCCGGGACCGGCTGCGGTTCGCGGTCCGCCCTGTCCAGGCCCGCGGTGTCGGCGCTGTCGTACGCATCGCGGTCGAGGATCTGCTCCTTGGCGGAGACCAGTACCGGGATCAGAGCCTGTCCGGCAACATTTGTCGCGGTGCGCATCATGTCCAGGACCGGGTCGATCGCCAGCAGCAGGCCGACGCCCTCCAGCGGGAGACCCAGGGTGGACAGCGTGAGCGTGAGCATCACCGTCGCGCCGGTCAGGCCCGCGGTGGCCGCCGAGCCGATGACCGAGACGAAGGCGATCAGGAGGTAGTCGCCGATGCCGAGGCTCACGCCGAAGATCTCGGCGATGAAGATCGCGGCAAGTGCCGGGTAGATCGCCGCGCAGCCGTCCATCTTGGTCGTGGCGCCGAACGGCACCGCGAAGGAGGCGTACTCCTTGGGCACTCCGAGGCGCTCGGTCACCTTCTGGGTCACCGGCATCGTGCCGACCGAGGAGCGGGAGACGAAGGCCAGCTGGATGGCGGGCCAGGCGCCGCGGAAGAACTGCAGCGGGTTGACCTTGGCGACCGTCGAGAGCAGCAGCGGGTAGACACCGAACATCACCAGTGCGCAGCCGATGTAGACGTCCGCGGTGAAGGTCGCGTACTTGCCGATGAGCTCCCAGCCGTACGTGGCGATGGCGTAGCCGATCAGGCCGAGGGTGCCGAGCGGGGCGAGCCGGATGACCCACCACAGGGCCTTCTGCAGCAGTTCCAGTACGGACTGACTGAGCGTCAGGATCGGCTGGGCCTTCTCGCCGAGCTGGAGGGCTGCGATACCCGCCACGGCGGCCATGAAGACGATCTGCAGAACGTTGAGTTCGGTGAACGGCGTGATGATGTCGGTCGGGACGATCCCGGTCAGGAAGTCCAGCCAGGAGCCCGCTTCTTCGGGCTTCGCGCCGTCCTTCGGGCTGAGACCGGTGCCCGCACCGGGGTTGGTGAGCAGGCCGATCGCGAGGCCGATGGCGACCGCGATCAGTGATGTGATCATGAACCACAGCAGGGTGCGGGTGGCCAGCCGGGCGGCGTTGTTGACCTTCCGCAGGTTGGTGATCGACACCAGGATCGCGAAGAAGACCAGCGGGGCGACGGCCAGCTTCAGCAGCTGGACGAAGATCGAGCCGATCTTGTCGAGCGTGGTGACGAGCCAGCCGATGTCACCGCTGCGGGCGGCCCAGCCGAGCAGCACGCCAAGAACGAGGCCCAGAAGGATCTGGGCCCAGAACGGCACCTTCGGTATCGCGAAGCCGGATGACTTCTTCGCAGGGGTTTGGGTTGACACGGACACACTCCGGCAGTGAAGAACAACGGGGGACGGGGTGCGGCGGCCCTACGGGGTCCGAAGCTCCGGGGGAAGTGTGCCGGGATGCTGGTACCGGGGGCAGCGCCGATGCTTGTCGCTCAGCTGCGGCAACAGGCCGCGGACATACAGCGGCAGAGATCGACGTGCAGGCGCGCCACGAGCGGAATGCCCGTGGCGTAGCGGTGCGCAGCTGCTGTCGTCATGTCGGACACGTTAACACTTAAACTTTGACAACATCAAAGGTCTGCTTTGAGGTACGGAGGCCCGGCCGCCCCGCCGTCGAGCCCTGGAACGGCAACACCCCGCCGTGGAGGGGCTGCTCCATGGCGGGGTGTCGGTGCCGGTGCCGCGAGGGCATCACGGCGGTGTGACCAGCGTTACGCGTCTTCCTGAGCCTGGTTGGCCGACAGCCGGCCCTTGGCGCGCTCCAGGCGCGGAGCGATCTGCTCGGACATCGCGTCGCGCTGCCTGCGCAGCAGGATGAAGCTGAGCGGCGCGGACAGGACCAGTGCGAGCAGCAGCACCCACATGAGGTTGGAGGCGCCGAGCCCGGCCGGGAGGACGCCCAGGTAGGTGAGGCCCCATACGAGGAGGAGGCAGCCGGCGAAGATGCCGAGGCGCATCGCGGTGTAGCGGAGAGTTGCGTGCTGCTTGCTGCTCACGGACGGGTCCTTCTTCTCTGCGGCTTCTACGACTTCTACAGCTTTCACGGTGTTTGCGGCTTTCGCTGCTTCTGCGGCTTTTCTACGGTTTCCTGTATGGCGCCGAGACCGGGCGCATCAAGTCCGGGCCGCATCAAGTGAAGCACGTCCCGTTTTGGATCAAATGAGCGGGAGCCACATGGTGATGTCGTCACGGAAATCACCGTCCGCGACTTTGATCGCGCCGGGTACACGGCCGACCTCCTGGTAGCCGCACGAGCCGTAGAAGCGATCCAGGCCCAGCCCGCCGCGGCAGGTGAGGCGGAGCCCGTCGATGCCGTCCATCCCGCGGGCCGCCTCCTCGACGGCGGCCATCAGATCCCGGCCGTGCCCGTTGCCCTGGTGCGAGGGGTGGACCATCACCGTGTAGACCCAGCACCAATGGCGCATCAGCCGGTGGGTGTTGAAGGTGAAGAACGCGGTCGCCGCGACCGTACCGTCCCGTTCCCGGCCGACAAGGAGCCTGGTCCTGCCGTCGGCCATCGCCGCAAGGTGCTTGACCAGCTCGGTCCGGACGTCGTCCACGGTGACCGGTGGTACGAATCCGACGGCGCCACCCGCGTTCGAGACATCCGCCCAGAGGGCGGAGATGCCGTCCCGAAGCTCCGGGGTGATCGCAGGGTCCAGTTCAAAGGTCAGCTGCGGGGACTGCTCCGGCTGCGTGGGCTGCATCGGCGGCATCGGCTGCGGAGGCTGCGTCGGCGACATCTGCGACATGCGAACAAGCGTACAAGCGGCTGTTCACCGCCTCGGAGCCGCTCGGGATACCGCGCCGCGGGGCCGCTCGGACCGGCCCGGGCGTCGGGACCAGGGCGTCGGGCCATCAAGCCCCCGGGCCCCGGGCGCCGAAGCGTCCGGACCCCGAAGCGTCTGGACCCCGAGGCGTCAGCTCTGGGCTCAGACCCGCATCGGCTGCGGCGACTCCCGGCGGTCCGGGTCCGGGCCCGGGTACTCCCGGATGATCTCGTAGCGGGTGTTGCGCTCGACCGGCCGGAACCCGGCGTCGCGGATCAGATCGAGAATGTCCTCGCGGTTGAGCTTGTCCGGCGTACCGAAGTTGTCCGCGTCATGCGTGATCTTGTACTCGACGACCGAGCCGTCCATGTCGTCCGCACCGTGCTGGAGCGCGAGCTGCGCGGTCTGCACGCCGTGCATCACCCAGAAGACCTTGACGTGCGGGACGTTGTCGAAGAGCAGCCGGGAGACCGCGAAGGTCTTCAGCGCCTCCGCTCCGGTCGCCATGGTCGTACGCGCCTGGAGCCGGTTGCGGACCTTGCCGTCCTTCATGTCCACGAAGTCGTGCTGGTAGCGCAGCGGGATGAAGACCTGGAAGCCCCCGGTCTCGTCCTGGAGTTCGCGCAGCCGCAGCACGTGGTCCACCCGGTGGCGCGGCTCCTCGATGTGCCCGTACAGCATCGTGGACGGGGTCTTGAGGCCCTTCTCGTGCGCGAGGCGGTGGATCCGCGACCAGTCCTCCCAGTGGGTGCGATGGTCGACGATGTGCTGCCGGACCTCCCAGTCGAAGATCTCGGCTCCGCCGCCGGTCAGCGACTCCAGACCGGCGTCGATCAGCTCGTCGAGGATCTCGGAGGCGGACAGCTTGGAGATGGTCTCGAAGTGGTGGATCTCGGTGGCGGTGAAGGCCTTGAGGGAGACCTGCGGGAGGGCTTCCTTGAGGGCTTTGAGCGAGCGCGGGTAGTAGCGCCAGGGCAGCGTCGGGTGAAGGCCGTTGACGATGTGCAGCTCGGTGAGGTTCTCGTTCTCCATCTCCGAGGCGAGGCGGACGGCCTCCTCGATGCGCATCGTGTACGCGTCCTTCTCGCCGGGCTTGCGCTGGAAGGAGCAGTAGGCACAGGACGCGGTGCACACGTTCGTCATGTTGAGGTGACGGTTGACGTTGAAGTGGACGAGGTCGCCGTTCTTCCGCGTCCGCACCTCGTGGGCGAGACCGCCCAACCAGGCGAGGTCATCGGTCTCGTAGAGCGCGATGCCGTCCTCACGGGTCAGCCGCTCCCCGGCGTGGACCTTCTCCTCCAGCTCGCGCTTGAGGCCCACATCCATAGATGCAGTCATGCGGCCGCCTCCCATACGTCTACCAATCGGGCCCGTTGAGCGTACTCCCCCGGTCTTCCGCCCCGATCCGCCCCCATCAGGCCTCTTCCGGCAGCTCGCCGACCCGGTTCTCCCACTTGGTGGAGAGCACGACCGTGGTACGGGTCCGGGAGACGCCCTTGGTGCTGGACAGCCGCCGGATGGTGCGCTCCAGGCCGTCCACGTTGCCGACCCGCACCTTGAGCATGTACGAGTCGTCGCCCGCGATGAACCAGCAGTCCTCGATCTCGGCCAGGTCGCGCAGCCGGCGCGCCACGTCCTCGTGGTCGGTCGCGTCGGAAAGCGAGATCCCGATGAGAGCCGTGACACCCAGGCCGAGCGAGGCGGAGTCGACGGTCGCGCGGTAGCCGGTGATCACACCGGCGGCCTCCAGACGGTTGATCCGGTCGGTGACGCTGGGACCGGAGAGCCCGACGAGCCGCCCGAGCTCCGCGTACGAGGCCCTGCCGTTTTCACGGAGAGCCTGGATGAGCTGCCTGTCCACCGCGTCCATGTACCTGGAGCCTTCCATTATTCAGCCAATCGAGGATCTTCATAAAGAATCTAAGGCACGCAGAGGGCGCTCGCCTGCAATCTTCCATGTGATCACAAGCCCCCAGCGGCCCCGCACGCACAGCTATCTCTCCCGCCGGGAGCCTCCGACCGCTCCCTCCCACCGCTGGTACAGCTTGTGCGGCACCTCCGCGGCGTCCAGCACCCGCCCCGCGACGAAGTCCACCAGGTCCTGGATGTGCGTCGCACCCGCGTAGAACGCCGGTGAGGCGGGCAGCACCACCGCGCCCGCCTCGTCCAGTGCCACCAAATGCTTCAGCGTCTGCCCGTTCAGCGGAGTCTCCCGCACCACGACCACCAGCCTGCGCCGTTCCTTGAGCGTGACGCTCGCCGTCCGCTGCAGCAGGTCCTTCGACAGACCCAGCGCCACCCCGGCCACGCACGCCGTGCTGGCGGGGACGATCAGCATGCCCTTCACCGGGTACGAGCCGGAGGACGGGCCCGCCGCCAGGTCCCCGGCCGCCCAGTGCCGTACGTCCGACAGGTCGGGCAGCGCGGCCGCGAACCGGTCCGGCGTGCCGTCCGCGCCGCGCGCAAGCCAGTCGCCCAGGTCCTCGCGCCAGTGCGCATCGCGGAACGCGATACCGGTCTCGTCGAGGAGGGTGAGCCGGGAGGCCCGGCTCACCACCAGGTCCACGGCCTCGCCCGCGTGCAGCAGGGCACGCAGCACTGCCGCGGCGTACGGGGTGCCGGAGGCCCCGGACACCCCGACCACCCACGGTCGGCGCTGCCCGGTCCCGGTGTCATCGTGTCGTCTCGACTGCGGCGGCTCCACGGCTCGAGCCTATCCGCAGGCGCCGACCAGGAACCGGGGCGGCCGCCCCGGGCGTTGACGAAGAGGAGGAAAGGGGGCTTCCATGGCGTACGGACCGGTAGGGAACGGACCACCGTGGCGCGGGCAGCCGCCGTACGGCTCAGCGCCGTACAGCCCCTCGGCGGCCCCGCCGACCGCACCGCGGCGGGGCGCGGGGGCCATGGCTGCGGCTGTGCTGGTCATCGCCTGAGTCGTCCTGCTCTGGCTGCTCGAGTTCGTGGACGTGGCAAGCGGCGGCGCCCTGGACACGTACGGCATCACGCCGCGCGAGCCCGGTGAGCTGCGCGACATCGTGCCTGCGGCCTTCCTCCACTTCGGCTTCGGCCACCTCGCGGCCAACACCATGCCGCTGCTGGTGCTCGGCTTCCTCGCAGCGCTCGGCGGGATACGGCGCTTCGCCGGAGTGGTCGCGGTGATCATCCTGGCCAGCGGAATCGGTGTCTGGCTGGTCGCGCCCGCCCAGTCGGTGACGGCCGGCGCCTCGGGGGTTGTCTTCGGGCTCTTCGGCTATCTCCTGGTGCGAGCCTTTGTGGACCGTCGGCTGCTCTATACAACCGTGGGTGTGCTGGTGGCCGTCTTCTACGGGTCGATCCTGTGGGGCGCCCTGCCCACTGCCGCCGGAGTCAGCTGGCAGGGGCACCTGTTCGGGCTGCTCGGCGGGGTGGCCGCGGCGTTCCTCTTCCGTGACGCACGGGAGAGGCGCACGGCGGACATCGAACGCTGAAGCGGCCGGCGCCGGGGCACCGGCGTCAGACGCTCAGGCCACGCACCAGCAGATCCAGCAGGGCACACACGAACAGCGCGATGCCGATGAAGCCGTTCACCGTGAAGAAGGCGCGGTTGAGCCGGGACAGGTCATGCGGCGTGACGATCGTGTGCTCGTAGAGGAACGCCGTCGCGACGATCAGGAGGCCGGCCCAGAAGAACGCGCCCGCACCGGTGGCCAGCGCGTACCAGACCAGGAGCGCGGTGGTCAGCGCGTGGCAGGCGCGGGCGCCGTACAGCGCGCCGGGGACGCCGAAGCGGGCCGGCGCCGACAGCACACCCTGGGCTCGGTCCGCCCGGACGTCCTGGCAGGCGAAGATCAGGTCGAAGCCGCCGATCCAGACCCCGACGGCGAGGCCGAGGATCACCGCGTCCCAGGACCACTCCCCGGTGACGGCGATCCACGCGCCGACCGGGCCCATCGCCTGGGCCAGGCCGAGGATCGCATGCGGGAAATTGGTGAACCGCTTCCCGTACGGATAGACCACCATCGGGATGACGGCGATGGGCGCCAGCGCCAGGCACAGCGGGTTCAGCAGCGCGGCGGCTCCCAGGAAGAGGACGACGGCGATGAGCGCGCCGGTCCACGCGGACCGTACGGACACCGCGCCGGTGACCAACTCGCGTCCGGCGGTGCGCGGATTGCGGGCGTCGATCTCGCGGTCGATGATCCGGTTGCAGGCCATGGCGAAGGTGCGCAGGCCCACCATCGCGACGGTGACCAGGAGAAGCTGCCACCAGCGGACTTCGCCGCCGTCGAGGAGCATCGCGGTGAGCGAGGCGATGTAGGCGAAGGGCAGCGCGAAGACCGAGTGCTCGATCATCACCAGCCGCAGGAACGCCTTGACCCGGCCGGGCGGCGCGGGCTCGGGCCCGAGGAGATCGCCGGCTGCGGATTCCGCACTCATGAGAGGCCGTACTCCTTCCAGCGGCGGTCCACCTTGGCGGCCGTCTCCGGGTCGGACTCGACCATGTTCGGCCAGCCGCCGTCCCGGGTGTAGCCCTCCTCGGGCAGCTTCCGCGTCGCGTCGATGCCCGCTTTGCCGCCCCAGAACTGCTGGTACGAGGCGTGGTCGAGGTGGTCGACCGGCCCCTCCACGACGCTGAGGTCCCGGGCGTAGTCGGTGTTGCCGAGCGCCCGCCACGCGACCTCGTGCAGATCGTGCACATCGCAGTCGGAGTCCACCACCACGATCAGCTTGGTCAGCGACATCATGTGCGCGCCCCAGATGGCGTGCATGACCTTCTGCGCGTGCTTCGGGTACCTCTTGTCGATCGAGACGATCGCGCAGTTGTGGAACCCGCCCGCCTCGGGCAGGTGGTAGTCCACGATGTCCGGCACGATGATCTTCAACAGGGGCAGGAAGAAACGCTCCGTCGCCCGGCCCAGCGGCCCGTCCTCGGTCGGCGGACGGCCGACGACGATGGACTGGAGCAGCGGTTTCCGGCGCGTCGTCACACAGTCGATGGTCAGTGCCGGGAAGTCCTCCTGCGGGGTGTAGAAGCCGGTGTGGTCCCCGAACGGTCCCTCCGGGAGCATCTCCCCGGGCTCCAGCCAGCCCTCGAGGACGACTTCGGCCTGGGCCGGGACCTGGAGCGGCACGGTCTTGCAGTCCACCATCTCGACCCGCTTGCCCTGCACGAACCCGGCGAACAGGTACTCGTCGATGTCGCCGGGCAGCGGGGCGGTGGACGCGTACGTCACGGCGGGCGGGCAGCCGAAGGCGATGGCGACCGGCAGCCGCTCACCGCGCCGCGCCGCCACCTGGTAGTGGTTGCGGCTGTCCTTGTGGATCTGCCAGTGCATACCGATCGTGCGGCGGTCGTGCCGCTGGAGGCGGTAGAGCCCGAGGTTCCGGACCCCGGACTCCGGGTCCTTGGTGTGCGTGAGCCCGAGGTTGAAGAAGGACCCGCCGTCCTCGGGCCAGGTGAACAGAGCGGGGAGTGAGTCGAGGTCGACGTCCTCCCCGGTGAGGACGACCTCCTGGACCGGGGCGTCCTTCACCTTCTTCGGCGGGACGTGCGCCATGCCGGCAAGTTTGCCGAAGGCCTCGCGCATCCCCACGAAACCCTGCGGGAGCTCGGGCCTGAGCAGGCCGCCGATCTTCCCGCTGATCTCGTCGTAGGACTTCAGGCCGAGCGACTTGAGGAGGCGGCGGTCGGTCCCGAAGACGTTCATGGCCAGCGGCATCGACGAGCCCTTGACGTTCTCGAAGAGCAGCGCAGGCCCGCCCGACTTGTTCACCCGGTCGACGATCTCGCCGACTTCCAGATACGGATCGACTTCGGCCTTGATGCGCTTGAGGTCACCATCGCGCTCCAGCGCCCGCAGGAACGAGCGAAGATCGTCATAAGCCATGGGCCCCAGTATCCGGCATCGCCCGCCGCGGCTCGCCGCCGGGACACCGGGGACGACACTGCCGCCCACGCCGCGCGGTCGGCCCCTCGGGTGCGGGCGGCGCACCCCCGGCCCGCTCGCGCTATTACCCTGGGCACGTAAACCGGGCTCTGCCCGCCCCGACCGCCGCCCTCAGGGGGACGCTCTCGCCATGCTCAGGTATCTGCCGTTCCTGCTGGTCCTGGCGCTGTGGGTCTATGCGTTCATCGACTGCCTCAACACCCCCGAGAACCAGGTCCGCAAGCTCCCCAAGGGCGCCTGGGTGATGATCATCGTGCTCTTCGGCTATCTGCTGTTCGGCTCGATCGCCTGGCTTGCCGCGGGCCGCCCGCGCCGTGCCCCGGCGGAGGGCGCGCCGCGCCCGTACAGCCGCGGGCGGAGCCGGTGGGTCGCCCCGGACGACAACCCCGATTTCCTCAAGTCCCTGGACAAGAACAAGGACAAGGACAGGGGCGAGGGCGAGGGCGAGGAGACCGGAAGCGAGCTGGACAAGGACCGTGACGAGGACCGCGGTCCGGACGACAACCGGCCCTGACCGCGGCCGCAGCCCTGCCGTCCTGAACCCAGCCGAAGCCCGGCTGCCCGCGCGGTGAGTGGCACCCGCTACGGCCGAGCCGCGCGTCCCGCCCAACGGCCTGATGGGCTGATGAATTGATGGCCTTTGGGCGGGAATGCGCCGATTTCAAACCCCGGGTTTCAGCGACTCCGGGTTTCAGACCGCGGGTTTCAGACCCCGGGTTTCAGACGCCGGCGTAGGAGTGCTTACCGGTGATGAAGATATTGACGCCGTAGTAGTTGAAGAGGAAGCAGCCGAAGGCGATCAGCGCCAGGTACGCGGCCTTGCGGCCCTTCCAGCCCGCTGTGGCGCGGGCGTGCAGATAGCAGGCATAGGCGACCCAGGTGATGAAGGACCAGACCTCCTTGGGGTCCCAGCCCCAGTAGCGGCCCCAGGCGGCCTCCGCCCAGATGGCGCCCGCGATGATCGTGAAGGTCCACAGTGGGAAGACGGCCGCGTTGATGCGGTACGCGAACTTGTCGAGGCTGGCCGCCGAGGGCAGCCGCTCCAGCACGGACGAGGCGAAGGCCCCGGGCTGCTTGCCCAGCGGGTCGGCGAGCTTGGCCTCGTAGCGGTCGCGGAAGAGGTAGAGCAGCGTGCCGACGGCGCCCAGGTAGAGCACGGCGCCGGAGATGATCGCGCAGGAGACGTGGATCCACAGCCAGTACGAGTGAAGCGCGGGAACCAACTGGTCACTGTCGGTGTACAAGACAGAGACAGCGAGACCGAGATCGAGGAGGACGGTCGTGACCAGTGGGAGCCCGATCCACCGCACGTTCTTGCGGAGCACGAGGAGGACGACGTACGCGCCGACGGCCACCATCGAGAAGGTGGTGGAGAACTCGTACATGTTGCCCCAGGGGGCGCGCTCCACGGAGATGGCGCGGGTCAGCACTCCACCGAAGTGGATGAGGAAGGCGAGGACGGTCAGTGAGACGGCGATCCGGCCGTACAGATCGCCCTGCTCGTCATCGCCCGCTGCCCCGGGGCCGTCCGGGACGTCACGGGTGCCCGCGGCGGACCGGGTGACGACCTTGGGGCGCTCCAGTACGGCCGTGCCGCCGCTCTTCCCGGTGACCTCGACGGCCGCCTGGGCGGAGGGGGCGCCCTGGGTGAGGGCGGCCGCGGTGCGGGCGACCTTGCTGCGACTGCCGAACACCCACTCCGCCATATGTGCGATGAAGGCGAGGGTGTATACCGCCATCGCCGAATAGATCAGCACGTTGCTGATGTTGGCCATGTTCTCGTTGGCCGCGACCGCGAGGTTCACGCGCGCGCTCCTTCGCCTTCTTCAGGTTCAGCAGGATCGGCTGGTTCTTCCGCGGCCGGTTCTTCCGCGGCCGGCTCATCTCCGGTGGGCTCGTCTCCGGTGGACTCGTCCGTGGGCGGCTCGTCTGTGGCCCGCTGTGCTGTGGCCGGCTCGTCCGTGGCCGTCTTTGCTGTGGCTGCTTCCTCCACAGTCCGTTCCTCGCCCGCCGGTTCTTCCACAGGAGCCGCGTCCGGTTGCAGTGCCACGGCCAGATCGGCCAGCTCCTCCGGGAGTTTCGCGGACTCACTGCGGCCGAGCCCTGCCATCTCGACGACCGTGGTGCCGTCACCGGCGCGCACCGTCCGGACCCATACGCGGCGGCGCTGGATGAAGAGGGAGGCCGCGAGACCCAGCAGAGCGGCGACCGCGCCGCCGAGTGCCAGGCCGTTGCCGGGCTGGTGAGAGATCTGGAAACTGGCCCAGGTCTTGGTCCCGTCGTACGTGAGCGACCCCGCCCCGTTCGGCAGCTTCATGGACTCACCGGGGCGCAGGGCCTTGCGGAAGAGGTCGCCGCTCTTGTCCTTGAACTGCTTCATCTTCCGGGTCTCCAGCTGGTACACGTTCTGCGGCAGCCCGGAGTCGATACCGAGGCTGCCGTGGAAGGCGTTCAGCGAGAGCACGGGGTAGTCCAGCGCCGGGAAGGAGGAGTGCGGGCCGCGCACTTCGTCCAGCGCGTATGTCGGGGTGAACCGGCCCTGGAAGCCGAGCTGGTCCTTCTTGCCGTTCTTGTCGCGGTAGTCCGGGACCTTGATCACGCCGACGGAGCTGAGGTTCGCGTCCTGCTGGAGGAAGGGCACCGAGCCCTGGTACGCGATGTCGCCCTGCCCGTCCCGGACGGTGACGACCGGTGCGTAACCGTGCGACATCAGATAGACCTTGCTGCCCGCGACATCGAGAGGCTTGTTCACCTCGATGACGGCCTTGCGCTCGCCGCCGTCCGCGCCCTCCCAGTACTTGACGTGAGCCCGGAAGGTGCGCGGAGTGCCCTTCTGCGGGCCCGACCGTTCATAACTGGCTTCGAAGCCGTGCAGCGAGAAGCCGAAGGGGGCGAGGGAATCGGAGTCGAAGAGGCTGCCGGACTTGAAGTCGTCGTACTGGGTGAGGGTGTTGGAGAAGCCGTCGCCGTCGACGATCAGCTTGCCGCCCTCGGACTTCCACAGCTGTCCGGCGGCGAAGGCGACGAGCATGACGATCAGCGCGCTGTGGAAGAGGAGGTTGCCGGTCTCGCGCAGATAGCCCTTCTCGGCGGCGACGGCGTCGCCCGCCGTGTGGGCCCGGAAGCGGCGCCGGGCCATCATCCGCTGGGCGGCGGACAGCACCTGCTCGGGCTCGGCGTCCGTACGCCAGGTCGTGTACGCGGGCAGCCTGGTCAGCCGGCGGGGGGCGCCCGGCGGGCGACCGCGGAGCTGTCCGACGAACTGCCAGCTGCGCGGCACGATGCAGCCGATCAGGGAGACGAACAGCAGGATGTAGATCGCCGAGAACCACACCGAGCTGTAGACATGGAACAGCCCGAGCTTCTCGTAGACCGGGCCGACCGTCTCATGGGTGGCCAGGAACGTCTGGACCTTGACCGGGTCGACGCTCGTCTGAGGCACCAGCGAGCCGGGGATGGAGGCGAGCGACAGCAGGAAGAGAAGAATCAGCGCGACGCGCATGGAGGTGAGCTGGCGCCAGAACCAGCGCGTCCAGCCGGTCACCTCGCGGCCGATCCAGCCGAACCATCCGAGCACACCCGGTCGTCGCACCCCGCCGAAGGATCCGGGCACGGCCTGCCCCGGCTCCTCGACCGGCGCCGTCGACAGCTGCGAGCCGGCTTCGCCGAGCCCGGCCTCCTCCGCAATCTCGGCGGCGGCGTTGTCCGTTGTGGTCATGGATCAGATTCCCAAAGTGAAGTTGTTCGACCAGACCTGCAGGTCGGCGATCATTCTGTCCCAGACCCCCGTGACGAGCAGGACGCCGACCGCGACCAGCATCAGGCCGCCGATCCGCATCACCCACACGTAGTGCTCCTTGACCCAGCTGAACGCACCGAGCGCCCGCCGGAAGGCGACCGCGGCCAGTATGAAGGGCACGCCGAGCCCGGCGCAGTACGCGAACGTGAGCAGCGCCCCACGACCCGCGCTCGCCTCGTTGAACGCCAGGGCCTGGACCGCCGCCAACGTCGGCCCCAGACACGGCGTCCAGCCGATGCCGAACAGCACGCCCAGCATCGGAGCGCCCAGCAGCCCCACCGCGGGCTTCCTGTGGAAGCGGAACTCGCGCTGGGCGAACCCGCCGAGGACACCCATGAAGACAAGGCCCAGCAGGATCGTGAGGGCACCCAGCACCTTGGAGATCGTCTCCTTGTGCTGCTCCAGCGTCAGACCGAAGTTGCCGAAGAGCGCCCCGTAGGACACGAAGACAGCGGTGAAGCCGAGCACGAACAGGGATGCACCGGCGGCCATCCGGCCGCGCCGGGCCTCCGCCAGGTCGGTGCCGCTGACACCGGTGACGTACGACAGATAGCCCGGTACGAGCGGCAGCACGCACGGTGAGAAGAAGGAGACCAGCCCGCCGAGCAGGGCGACGGGCACCGCGAGCAGGAGTGCGCCCGTGAGGACGGTCCGGTTCGGGTCGGTCGCTGCTGCGAGAGTGTCGGCGGCAAGAGCGATCACGTGATCACTTCTCCGCGATCAGCGGATCGAGCGTCTTGCGGAGGTCCTCCTCGCCCAGCGGCGTGAGGGCCCGCGCAGCGATTTTGCCGTCCCGGTCGACGATGAGGGTCGACGGGATCGCCTTCGGGTTGAGGCTCCCGGCGGGGAAGCGCAGCATCAGCTTGCCCATGGGGTCGAAGAGGCTCGGGTACGGAACGTCGAATTCCTTCTCGAACTTCTCGGCCGGCGGCTTGTTGGGGTCCCGGGTGTTGATCCCGACGAACTCCACGCCTTCCGCCTTGGTGGCCTTGGCCACCTTGACCAGATGCGGCATCTCGAGCCGGCACGGGGAGCACCAGGAGCCCCAGACGTTGATGACGAGGACCTTGCCCCGGTAGTCGGCTAGGTCGAGCTCCTTGCCGTCAAGGGTGGTGCCGGAGACACCGGGCAGGGGCCGCCGGTCGGCCTTCTTCACCGTGTCGATGCCGCCCGTGCCGGGGACGAACTTCGTATCGGCGGATCCTCCGGATGTCCCGCCCGCGCCGCAGGCGGCCAGCGCCAGCCCCGCGGCAGCAGCGCCGACAGCGGTCAGCAGGGCGGTACGACGGCGGGTCGTGCGGCGTCGGGGGGCGCGGCAGGCACTCATGTGAAAAGTTTCGCATGGCGCTTCCGGAGGATTTTCCACACCCCCCTCAACCCCCCGAATCCGCCTGTCAGGGGCGTTCGGCCGGTGTGCCGGGCGCACCGGGCAGGCGGACTTCAGCAGACGGCACTCAGACGTCGGAGAGGTATGTCTTCCAGCCACCGGCCGGCCGCTGCCCGACGTCGAGGCCGCGGAGCTTTTCCAGCACCTTCGGGTCCTGGGCATCCAGCCAGTCGACGTAATTGCGGAACGACACGAGGCGCACGTCCTTCCGCTTCTCGTCCGCGATGTACTTGATGGCGTCCTCGACGGCGTTCATATAGATGCCGCCGTTCCACTGCTCGAAGTGGTTGCCGATATAGAGGGGCGCACGGTTCGTCTCGTATGCGCGCTGGAAGCCCGTGACGTACGCGTCGCGGGCCTGCTTCTGCCAGCCCGGGTAGTTGGCGGCGTCGCTCCGCGTCGCGTTCTGCGACTGGTTGGCGAGGATGTTGTAGTCCATGGACAGGACCTCGAAGCTACGGCCGGGGAACGGTATCTGCTGGAGCGGAAGGTCCCATATGCCCTGTTTTTTCACCGGCCAGACTTGTCGGCCCCCTGGCGAACTCGCGTCATAGCGCCAGCCGAGCTTCTTGGCCGTCGGCAGCAGATTGTCCTGGCCGAGAAGGCATGGCGTACGGCCGCCGATCAGTTCCTTCTTGTAGTCGAAGGGCAGCGGCTCGAGTTCCTTGAAGCCGGTGTTCGTACGCCACTTCGTCACAAAGGACATCGCCTGGTCGATCTCCGACTGCCAGTGCGCGGAGGTCCAGTTGGCGACGGAGCCGGCGCCCGAGCAGAAGTGTCCGTTGAAGTGGGTGCCTATCTCGTGGCCTTCCAGCCAGGCGAGGCGTAGATTCTCCAGCGTCACCCGTATGTGCTCATCGGTGAGATAACCGATGGCGGAGGACCCTACGGTGTTGCACGGCGGCCGGTAAAGACTCTTCTTGGATTCGGGAAGCAGGTATATCCCGGAGAGGAAGAAAGTCATGGCCGCGCCATGGTCCTTGGCGAGCTTTCGGAAGCGCGGGAAAAGGCCGTTGCCGACCTCTCCCGCACCGTCCCAGGAGAAAATCACGAACTGCGGCGGGGCCTGCCCGGGTTCGAGCCGCTCGGGCTCAGGCTGGTGCGGCTGCGGACCGGTATCGGCGGTCGAACCGTCCCCGATCGGCCTCGCCTTGCGGCCCCCGCCCTCGCCCCGTCCGCCGGACCCGGCCCCGGATCCCTGGCCCGTCCCGGTGCCCGGCTCCATGCCGCAGCCCGCGACGCCCAGAGCAGCCGCCGTTCCCAGTCCCATGCCCAGCAGTCCCCGCCGGCTGATGTCGCGCATATCGTCCCCATCCGCACTTGCCACAGCGCCCGTTCGTCGTACAAACGGACATTGGCTAAGAGGGAATGACGACGGTGGGGGTTCCCGGAAAGCGACGTGCAATTCGGCCCGTTGCTAAGCGCCGAATCCCTTCGACCCCTTAACCGCACCCCGGCCGAAGCGGCGGTGCGCACCCGCGAGGAGATGCTCCGGCACCAGATCCCGGGCCGGTTCGCTGTAGCCCACCGAAACAATCCGGTCACCCTGGAAGGTGAAGGACGTCAGGCTCCCGAGCGTGCACTGCCGCCGGCGCGGGTCGTGCCACAGCCGCCGCCGCTCGGCGAAGCTGCGCACGACCCAGATGGGCAGCTGATGGCTGACCGCCACCGCCTCGTGGCCCCGCGCGGCATCGCGCGCCGCACCCAGCGCACTCATCATCCGTACGACTTGCTCGATGTAGGGCTCACCCCAGGAGGGGCGGAAGGGGTTGGTGAGGTGACGCCAGTTGGCCGGCCGCTTGAGCGCGCCGTCGCCGACGCCGAAGGCCTTGCCCTCGAAGACATTGCCGGCCTCGATCAGCCGTTCGTCGGTGGCGATGTCCAGGGAGTGCGACTTGGCGATCGGCACCGCGGTCTCCTGAGCGCGCTCCAGCGGGGAGGACACGACATAGGTGATGTCGCGGCCGGCCAGGTGCTCGGCGACCCGCTCGGCCATCTGCCGGCCCAGGTCGGAGAGGTGGTAACCGGACCGGCGGCCGTAGAGCACACCGTCGGGGTTGTGCACCTCTCCATGGCGCACCAGGTGCACCACCGTGCTGCTCTGATCGTTGGGAGCACTTGCGTTGGTCATGGCGTTCATCATGCTTCAGCCTCGGCCGCGGCCCGTGCGGCGGTCGGCAGCGCGGCCGCGATGCGCTCGATCGCGGCCGTGTCGTGTGCCGTCGAGACGAACCAGGACTCGAAGGCGGAGGGCGGGAGGTAGACGCCCCGGGCCAGCATCGCGTGGAAGAAGGCGTTGAAGCGGTACGCCTGCTGGGCCTTCGCCTTCTCGTAGTCCGTGACGTCCTCGTCGGTGAAGAAGACCGAGAACATGTTCCCGGCCGTCTGCAGCCGGTGCACGACGCCCTCCTTGGCGAGCGCCTCGGTCACCAGACCCCGCACCTCGGCGGAGACAGCGTCGACCCGTCCGTACGCCGCGTCGTCGAGCAACCGGAGCTGGGCGATCCCGGCGGCGGTCGCGACCGGGTTCCCGGAGAGCGTGCCCGCCTGGTAGACGGGGCCGGCCGGGGCGAGGTGCGCCATGACGTCGGCGCGCCCGCCGAAGGCCGCTGCCGGGAAGCCGCCGCCCATGACCTTGCCGAAGGTCATCAGGTCCGGCTCGACGCCGTCGACGCCGTACCAGCCCGCCCTGCTCACCCGGAAGCCGGTCATGACCTCGTCGGAGATGTACAGCGCGCCGCTCTCCGCGCACAGCGACTTCAGTCCGGCGTTGAAGCCGGGCAGTGGCGGCACGACGCCCATGTTGCCGGGCGACGCCTCGGTGATCACACAGGCGATCTCACCCGGGTAGCGCGCGAAGGCATGCCGTACGGCCTCCAGGTCGTTGTACGGCAGCACGATCGTGTCCCCGGCCTGAGCGCCGGTGACCCCCGGCGTGTCCGGCAGCCCGAAGGTCGCCACCCCGGACCCGGCCGCGGCCAGCAGAGCGTCCACATGCCCGTGGTAGCAGCCCGCGAACTTGACCACCTTGGCGCGACCGGTGAAGCCCCGGGCGAGCCGGATGGCCGACATCGTCGCCTCGGTCCCGGAGGACACCAGCCGCACCTGTTCCACCGGCTCGATACGGGCGACGATCTCCTCGGCGAGCTCGACCTCGCCCTCACCGGGCGTACCGAAGGAGGTGCCGCGTGCCACCGCCGCCTGCACCGCGTCGATGACCGCCGGATGGGCATGGCCGAGGATCATCGGACCCCATGAGCACACCAGGTCGACATATTCGCGACCATCGGCATCGGTGAGGTACGGACCGTCACCGGAGACCATGAACCGGGGCGTACCGCCGACCGCGCGGAAGGCGCGCACCGGAGAGTTCACGCCACCTGGTGTCACAACGGCCGCACGGTCGAACAGCGTCTGCGAGGCTGGGGCTTCATACGGAAAAGGCACTTTTGGTCCTGACCTGCGGGATCGTAGGGATGGGTCGCGACGGGCAGACGCGGCCCGCCGGCTGGCGACGGCGCGGAACTCCACTCGCCCACGACCGGGCGTCAGCCCCCGCGCGTCTGCGAAACTGGGGCATCATACGAGGAAGTCACGCAAGCCATGGTGTCAGAGCCTGACGGGGAAGTGCCGAGGGGCGTTTCGCGGCCCGCCGACTGGGGAGGTCTCTGAGACGATGATCGGGTTGCGCGGCGGTGTCCGCGAGTGGTCGGGTGGAGATATGCAGCGCGGTGGCGGACTGGGCGGTACCGATGACCTCGGTCCCGAGCGCGCCCAGAGGGGGCGGCACCGGCGCGAGCGCGAGGCGCAGAGTGCTGGGAGCAGGGGTGGCCGCGTGGGGGTGACCTATAAGTACTTCGGGGCTCCCGACGGTGCGACGGCTGCCCGCGTCCCCATCTCCATGCGCCCGGAGGAGCTCGGCGGCGACGAGCTCGGCATGGGCGGCATGTTCACCAAGATCAAGCCCGAGACGATGGCCGCGATGGTTCTCACCGGCATCGAGGGCATACCGCTGCACAAGGTGCCGCCGCTCGAGCTCGTGGTGCTGCACCCGGACTATGCGGTGGTCAAGCTGCCGATGACGGTCGTCGACCCGCTGCGCGGGGTGGGCGAGGAGTCCGTCGGAGCGGCGGCCTTCATCTGGTCGACGGTCCCGGACCGCGGCGGGCCACGGGACGCGTTCAACGTCTACCAGCTGCTCCACGAGTGGCAGGACTTCTCCCACCGGTTGCATGACGCCGGGCATCAGCCGTACTGCTTGGTGTGGCCCTGACCTGGGGTTACTAGGGTTTCCGGCGGCGGCTCCCGGCGGTTGCGGCGGCTCCTGGCGGTTGCCGGGCTCAGCTGTGATCGGAGCCGGACCGGCCAACGTCGCCCGTACGACGTCCGGGGCGGGTCCTGGTGTCGGCGTCCCGTACGCGGGGGAATCCAGAGCGAGACGAGTGCCGTGACGGCGATGCTACGGCAGCGACGAAGAGGGCCGAACGCAGACCGTCGGTGGTAACGGCGCGCGAAGTCGCGCCTCGGGTGCGGGGATTGGCGACCGCGACCAGTACAGCCCGGCCGATCGCCCCGCCGGTCTGCTGCGCGGTGGATGCCATCCTGAGGCGATGCCCTGCTCATGCCCTCCCGGGACCGCGGACGGCGGAGGGGCACCCCTCGCCCAGGGGTGCCCCTTTCTATTATTTCCGCAGGTGAGGTGTCATTCACCCGGGCTTCGGCGCACCGGGTCATACGCGGCCCTTCGCCCGGCGCCGCATCACCAGGAGGCCACCGCCGGCGGCCAGGACGACGAGCGCCGCGCCGCCCACGAGCTCGGACGTGTTCATTCCGGCGATGCCGCCGCCTTCTCCGGCTTGCGAGCCCCGGGTCGGGCCGACGTGCAGCGAGTCGATGAGCCGCCTTCCGTCGCCGCATCTGATGGTGACCTTGTATTCGCCCTTGGCGTGCCGGTGGACCCTCGCCTGGCCGACCAGCTTGTTGTCCCTCGGCCGCAGTCTGACCGTGCCGAAGGCGTCCGAGTGGGCGGTCGCCCCCCTTCTGATATCGCATTTCCTGTCGTCACTGATCCATACGGTCTGGCCTGGACGCACCCAGTGCGGGTTCACACTGGCGACCGCGACCGGAGCAGTGAGACCCACCACCGCGGTCGCGGCGATGGCTGTGGCGAAGATGCGTGCTGTTGGCATGAAATCTCCTCCAGTGCCGGCGGCGGCCGCTGTGGCCCCCATCGGATTTCTCCGGCACAGCACGATGCAAAGCGAGGAGTGAGTGATCCGCGACGCGAGGACCGCTCCGAACGTCACCCTGATGTCGCATCAGTTCCGCTCCGTCCGAGGGAGTTCGCCCAGCGCCTACGGCGTGTCGCCGTGTCCTTGAGATCAGCTGGTGCGAAGGCGCCCGCACGGGTGAGACGGCGCGGCCGCAGAGTCGTGTCTCCAGGGGCGTCCGGGTCGCGTCCTGGTATCGCACCCTCGGCTCGTGGGCTCGGCTCGTGACCTTCGGCTCGTGATCCCGGCTCGTGGCTTCGGCTCGTGGCCTCGGCGGCCCGCCGATCTCACCATGCGACCGGCAGGACAAGCGGCTGCCGCCAGACCGACCCGGACTCCCACTGCAGCTGTCCGGGCGCCACAGCCAGCCGCAGCGCCGGGAAGCGGTCGAGGAGCGTGCCGACCGCGACCCGGAGTTCCATCCTGGCCAGTTCCGCGCCGGGACAGTCGTGGCTCCCCCAGCCGAAGGTCATGTGCGCCGCGGGCTCCCGGTCCAGCTCCAGCGCGTCCGGCCGTTCGAAGACCGTCCCGTCGCGGTTGGCGGTGAGGTACGAGACGTGCACCGGCTCGCCCGCCCGGATCGTCACCCCGCCGATCTCCACGTCCTCGGTGGCCACCCGCGGGATGCCGACCCCCCGCCGGAACGGGATGAACCGGAGCAGCTCCTCGATCGCCTCCGGCAGCAGTGCGGGCTGCGACCGCAGCTTGGCCAGCTGCTCGGGGCGGGTCAACAGGGTGTAGACGGCATTGCTGATCTGACAGGTGCTGGTGTCGTGCCCGGTGACCAGCAGCACCATCCCCATGACGGCCAGCTCATCCGGGTCGAGGGACTCGTCGCCGTCCCGGGCCGTGGCAAGGGTGCTGATCAGGTCCTCCCCGGGGTCGCGGCGCCGCCGTGCCGTCAGCTCGGTGAAGTACGCGCGCAGTTCGGTCTTCGCCTGGCCCGCCACGTCCCGCCCGGGCGCCCCGGTCGCCATCATTGCCGCCACATACCTCCGGAGCTGCAGCCGGTCCCGCTCGGGGATGGCCAGCAGCTCGCAGATGGCCGTCAGCGGCAGCCGCGCCGACAGATGCTGTACGAGATCGGCGGGGGATCCGTGCTCGGCCATCTCGTCGAGCAGCGTGTCCACGATCCGCTGGATCCGGGGCAGCATCCGTTCGAGGTAATGGGTGCCGAACCCCTTGGCCACCAGTCTGCGCAGCCGGGTGTGTGCCGGCGGGTCCATCAGGTTGATCGCCTCGGCCTGCGCGATCGGGTCCGGGGTCATCCGCGGCAGATCGCGCCCGACCGTCGCCGCGCGGCTGAACCGACGGTCGGTCACCACCGCGCGGACATCGCCGTACCGGGTCACCAGCCACGCCTCGCCCTGCCCGTACGGCAGCCGGACCCGGGCGACCGGTTCCTCGGTCCGGAGCTTTTCGAGTACCGGATCGAACTCCAGGGCGGGGGTGTGTTCGAACGGACAGTGCCAAACGGGGGCTGAGGCGGTCACTCGCGGGCTCCATTCGTAGGGGAGCGCGACCCGGCGGCGCCGCACTCCGCCACTCAGCACGGACGAACCGTCGCTCCCCGGCGCTTGCCGCCGCCATGTCCGACCGGCGGACAATTCACCCGCGGAGTCCACGGTAGGGACCGCACCCGCAGCCTGCGTCCGGGGCGGGGGCGGGCGGGGGTGGGTGCCGGCGGTCAATCCGGCGGCGGGCCTTGGAGCGGGCCTGCTGGAGCCGGGTCAATCCGGCGGCAGGCTCACACCGGCGGCAGGGAGGGCCGTCTCCCCCGTCGCCGACTGGGCCGGCCCGCGCCGCACCACGATGCTCGTCCGCCCCGACGGAACATCGCCTGGGCAACCGACGAGAAGGACCCGTCCCGCCGCGCCGATGCCCTCCGTACGGCCCTGGCCCGCTGGACGGGGAGTCCTCGGCGCACGCGCGGACGGCGTCGGAAGCGCCTTCGGCGAACGGCTTCAGTCGATGATGTGCCGCAGGTAGGAGTGCGGGTCGTTGAGGTAGCGCCGCCAGTGGTCGACGACGGCCAGGTCCTTCCATTCGGACCTGCGCATACCGTGCTCGCCGACCTCCACGATGTCCGCGCCGGGTGTCGCCGTCAGCAGCGGCGAATGGGTGGCGCAGACGATCTGCGCACCTGTCCGCCCCAATTCGTGCATCAGACCGACCAGTTGGAGGCAGGACGCGAAGGACAGCGCGGCTTCCGGCTCGTCCATGACGTACAGACCGGGTTCATTGAACTTGTCGCGGAACGCGGCGAGGAAACCCTCGCCATGGCTCACTTCGTCCACGCGCACCGAAAGGCCCTTGCCCTCCCCCTCCCGCCTCAGCGCTTCCAGCGCGGTCTCCGCTCGGAGGAAGAACCCTCGGCGGCGGCTGCGCGGCGCCCGGACCATGCGGCGCCCGGAGTGAGTCGCGTCGAACCGGATCCGCTCGCCGAGCTCGGACTTGCCCCGCTCGGTCGCATACCTGTAGCCGGCAGCGCCGCCGTAGGAGTCCAGGCCGAAGCCCTCCGCCAGGGCCTCGACGAGCGTCGACTTGCCGGACCCGTTCTCCCCGACCAGAAAGGTCACCGGCGCGGTGAAACGCAGCCCGCCGTCGTCCAGCAACTGCCGTACGCACGGCACCGACCAGGGCCATGCGTCGCGGTCCCATTCCTCTCCACCCGGCCCCTGGGGCAGGTGCGCGTACGCGCGTTCGATCATCATGGAACCACCCTGCCAGGCCGGACTGACAGCGGACCCGGCAGCGCGCACCCGTAATCTGCGGGCATGCTCATCGCTCGCTCCGTCGCACTCTTCGTGCTCGCCGCCCTCCTCGAGATCGGCGGCGCCTGGCTGGTCTGGCAAGGGGCGCGGGAGCATCGCGGGTGGGCGTGGATCGGGGCGGGAGTCCTCGCCCTGGGCGCGTACGGCTTTGTCGCCACGCTCCAGCCGGACGCGGACGTCGGCCGGATCCTCGCGGCGTACGGCGGGGTCTTCGTCGCGGGCTCGCTGGCCTGGGGCATGGTCGCCGACGGCTACCGGCCGGACCGCTTCGATGTGACCGGGGCCCTGATCTGCCTCGCGGGGGTCGCTGTGATCATGTACGCCCCGCGAGGCAGTTGAGCCCTGCCTCAGGGTCAGTGGCTCTTCACGAAGGCCTTGCCCTGCTTGGAGTCGGCGGAGCAGGACGCCTTCTCCTTGGCCGTCATCTCGCGGGACTTGACGATCACCGCGTTGCTCTTGCCGTCCGTGCCGTTCGGGGCGGGACCGGTGATGGTGTCCGGGACGAACCAGTAGTAGTGGCCCCACTGCCGGTCGTCGTAGTGCGTCTGCCAGGTGCCCGAGACGGTCTGCATCACCTGCGCACGGGAGATCCAGCCCACCTCACCCGGCTGCACCGTCATGTTCAGGGAGCTGTTCTCGGTGTGTGAACTCGACCAGGTGTGGCTGTAGGTGGCCGTCACACTGAGGTCGATGAGGCCCGCGAGGCTGCCCCCGGCTGTCACGGAGACACCTGCCGAGTCCGTGGAACCCACAGTGTCGGCCCAGCCCATCGACTGCGTTGCGGCCGAGCTGCTGCAGTTGTAGAGCGAGTCGGACACCTGGCGGAAGTCACCGAGGTACGCCTCGCCGAGCACCGGCTCGTTGAAGCTGCACTTCCCCTTACCGGAGTCGCAGTCGGCTATGAGCTGGTCCCGGGTGGGCCCGTCGTCGGCCGCCGCGGGCAGAGCCGTCGCCGCCACCATTCCGAGAGCCGCTGCCGACAACGCCAGCAGCCGCCCTCCGTACCGCATCGCGCGGTTCTTCACCATGTCCGTGCCTCTCGCCTTGCCTGGGGGGTGCCGGTGATTCCAATGGGGCTGGAGTCACCGCCTGATGCGACCGAGACTGGTGTAAAAAGGCAGTGCAGCTACACCAAGAGTTGGCAAAGTTATAGTTGATGATGAAACGGACCTTCCAACCCGAACAACCGGCGAAACAGCGGTGGTTGACAGCCTTACGCGCCGTGTACAGATCACGGTCGCGGAGGGCAACTCGCCCCCGGCAGCCAGGGCGCAGGAGAATCGGACAGCCGTTTCCTGCCCCTGGTCCGGCCCGTCCGCCCGTCGTCTCGTCCGGCCCGTCCCGAGCCGCTGACCACCTACTGGAGCCGCCCCATGAACGCCCTCCCCCACACGCCGGCCGGGGAGACACCCATCGCGGTCGTCACCGGGGCCAGCAGCGGCATCGGCGCCGCGACCGCCCGGCAGCTCGCCGCGGCCGGCTACCGCGTGATCCTCACCGCGCGCCGCAAGGACCGCATCGAGGCGCTCGCCGCCGAGCTGACCGAGGCGGGCCACGAAGCCGTCCCGTACGCCCTTGACGTCACCGACCGCGCCGCCGTCGCCACCTTCGCGGCCTCGCTCGACCGCTGCGACGTCCTCGTCAACAACGCGGGCGGAGCGCTCGGCACCGAGCCCGTGTCGTCCGCCGACCCGGCTGACTGGCGCGCGATGTTCGAGGTCAACGTCATCGGTGTCCTCCACGCCACCCAGGCCCTGCTCCCCGCCCTCACCGCCTCCGGCGACGGCACGGTCGTCGTCCTCTCCTCCACCGCGGGCCTGGCCACGTACGAGGGCGGCGGCGGCTACGTGGCGGCCAAGCACGGCGCCCATGTGATCGCCGAGACCCTGCGCCTGGAGCTGAGCGGGCAGCCGGTGCGCGTCATCGAGATCGCGCCGGGCATGGTGAAGACCGCCGAGTTCGCAGTGACCCGCTTCCGCGGCGACGAGGAAAAGGCGGCCTCGGTCTACGCGGGCGTGGCCGAGCCCCTGACGGCCGACGACGTGGCGGACACCATCACATGGGCGATCACCCGCCCCTCGCACGTCAACGTCGACCTGCTGGTCGTACGCCCCCGCGCCCAGGCCTCCAACTACAAGGTCCACCGCGAAAGCTGAGAACGGGCAGGGTCCGCGAGCAGGGCAAGGGCACGAGCGGCGTACAGGCGCGAGCAACGCAGGGGGCGTGAGCAGCGCGGGGCCGTTACCAGCTGAGTTCGCCGCAGCACACGGCCGCGGACAGTGGAAGGGCGGCACCGTCCGGTGCCGCCCTTCCACTGTGCCGACGGCGGTGCGTCAGCCCTTCACGCAGATGACCTGCTTGAGCTTCGCGACGACCTGCACCAGGTCTCGCTGCTGGTCGATGACCTGCTCGATCGGCTTGTACGCCCCCGGGATCTCGTCCACGACGCCCGCGTCCTTACGGCACTCCACACCGCGGGTCTGCTCCTCCAGATCCCGCGTGGAGAAGCGGCGCTTGGCGGCGTTCCGGCTCATCGTCCGGCCGGCACCGTGCGAGGCCGAGTTGAACGACTCGGCGTTGCCCAGGCCACGGACGATGTACGACCCGGTGCCCATCGAACCGGGGATGATCCCCCATTCGCCGCCCCTGGCGCTGATCGCTCCCTTGCGGGTGACCAGCAGATCCATCCCGTCGTACCGCTCCTCGCTGACGTAGTTGTGGTGACAGCTGATGACACCGGGGCGGTAGTCGACGGTCGTCGTCCGGCCGTCGGCGTCCTCCTGCAGAGCGGAGATGACGGGGTCGAAGGAGACCTTCGCCTTCTTGAACTCCTTCCGGACCACGTCCTGGAAGAGACCCATCATGATCGCTCGGTTTCGCTTCGCATACTCCTGCGCCCAGAAGAGATCGCTCCGGTACGCCGCCATCTGCGGGGTATCGGCGACGAACACCGCCAGGTCGCGGTCGACCAGGCCCTGGTTGTGCGGCAGCGTCCGGGCCAGGCCGATGTGGTGCTCGGCCAGCTCCTTGCCGATGTTCCGGGACCCGGAATGCAGCATCAACCAGACGGAACCGGTCTCGTCGAGGCAGAACTCGACGAAGTGGTTTCCAGACCCGAGCGTTCCCATCTGCTTCGTGGCGCGCTCCTGACGGAACTTGACCGCGTCCGCGATCCCGTCGAACCGCCCCCAGAAGTCGTCCCACCCCGCCGTCGGGAAGCCGTGCAGGCGCCCCGGGTCCACCGGGGTGTCGTGCATCCCGCGCCCCACCGGGATCGCTTGCTCGATCTTCGAGCGCAGCCGGGACAGGTCCCCCGGGAGATCGTTCGCGGTCAGCGAGGTCTTCACCGCGCTCATGCCGCAGCCGATGTCCACGCCGACCGCCGCGGGACAGACCGCGCCGTGCATCGCGATCACGGATCCGACCGTCGCGCCCTTGCCGTAGTGCACATCCGGCATGACGGCCAGGCCCTTGATCCACGGCAGTGTCGCGACGTTCTGCAGCTGCTGCAGCGCGCCGCCCTCCACCGTCGCGGGGTCCGCCCACATCCGGATCGGCACCCGGGCGCCGGGCACCTCGGTGTACACCATGACTTCCTCATTCCCCCCAAAAGACAGAAAACGCAAAAGCCGGACGTAACTGCCGATCCCCGACAAGGAACCGGCGTGCGCGGCGTTGCGTGCGGTAGACATTGTCTCCACCTGCCGCCAAGAGGCGGCAACCGTTTTTCCTCCGAAGGGAGCCGGGAACCGTGCAGCGAAGGTCGTACGTACCGGGTGCTGTCCTGGCGGCTGCGCTGCTGGCCATTGGACTCACCGGCTGCACCGGCGGCACAGAAGGCGGCGCCCCGGAGGACCCCAAACCGGGCGGTCCCACCTCGACCACACCCGCCGCCGAGCCCGGCAAGTACCGCACCCTCCCCGAGCCCTGCGGAGCCCCCGGCCGCGGCACCCTGCGCACCCTGCTGCCCGGCATCGACGACCTCGAGGGCGAGGACCGGGAGAAGGCGTACGACGGCCAGGCCTCCATCACGTACGACACAGACCGCCGCGTGGGCTGCCTCTGGAAGGCGGACACATCGGCGGGCACCCGCAACCTCAGCATCGACTTCGAGCGGGTCGTGTCCTACGACCCGGCTGTCAGCGACGACGACCGGGCTCAGGAGCTGTACGACAAGCAGGCGGCCGCGGCGCACATCCCCGCGACCGTTCCGGAGGGGGGCGGCGCGGAAGAGGGCAGTGGCGAACCGTCCGCCTCCGCCTCCGAGTCCGCCGCCGACAAAGTCGGCGAAACCGGCGAACCAGCGGACGAAACCGGCAGCCCAGAGGGCACCGACGACAAAAGTGACAAGGACAACAAAGGGAAGGGCGGGGGCGGCTCCGCCTCACCATCCGGCTCCCCGGACCCGAGCGCCGATCCCGACATCGCACCCCGCTCTCTGGAGGACATCGGCGACGTCGCCTACCTCGACGACAGGCTGGTCACCGGCGACTCCGGCGTCCACCGCGACATCACCATCGTCTTCCGCGCGTCCAATGTCCTCGTCACCCTCGAGTACGACCAGTGGTCGGCCCTCGAGGCCGATCAGCCCGACAGTCTGGACCTGCAGACCAAGGCCCGGACCCTCGCACGGGAACTGGTCGGACGGTTCAGCGAATAGCCTGGGCCGATATCCCCGGGGAGGGTTTCAGAAGCAATGCCGTCCGCCCGAAGGGGCGGACGGCCCGCGCGTCCGGTGCGCACCCCCGTACGGCGGAGGGTCGTGAGCCGGGCCGGACTTGCTGAAACACGCCCCGGGCCACGACTGCCCACGGACGACAGATGAGCGAAGGAATCATGCACAGAACAACCCCGCGACTCGCCCGCCTCCTCGCCTGCGCAGCCGTCGTACCCGCGATGCTCGTCGCCGGCTGCTCCTCCGGCTCCGACAGCAAGGACTCGGCCTCCGGCGACGCCGCGAAGTCGGCCAAGCCCAGCGCCTCGGCGACCGTGGCGGCCGCGAAGTACAAAACCCTGCCGGAGCCCTGCGGAACCGTCGGCAAGAAGACGGTCGGGGAACTGGTGCCGAAGGCGAAGAAGAAGTCCGGCTCGGCGGGGAAGTCCGCCGACACCGACACCCGCGGCACCTGCTCCTGGAACGGGCTCGACGGATTCCAGTACCGCTGGCTGGACGTCTCGCTCCAGCGCTTCGAGTCCGACACCACCCTCGGCAGCGGTGAGCGCCGCGCCAAGGACTACTTCGACCAGCAGGTCGGCGGCGCGAAGCCGCCCTCGAACGCCAAGGACCTCAAGACCGGCACGGCCGGCGGGGTGGGCGACGAGGCGGCGACGGTCCGCTACGCCGTGAAGAAGGACGGCGAGCAGTTCAAGAACCAGACCGTCGTGACCCGTACGGCCAATGTCGTCATCACTCTCAACTACAACGGCGCGGGCTACGAGGACGGCAGGACGCCCAAGGCCGAAGAGCTGCTGAAGGACGCCGAGAGCGCCGCCAAGGAGGCCGTCGCGGCTGTGGCGGACAAGAAGGCGCCTGTGGCGGACAAGAAGAAATAGGCGCGGCGGCGTAAGCCGCAGAACCTTACAAACGGCAGCAGGGCGCCCGGGCCCGAGCGGAACACTGGCACCGGCGCTCGTATGCGTGTGCCAGGCTGTGCGCGCCAGTTGCCGATACTTGGAGGGGACCGCGGGATGGCCGCGACGAACGCGACGAACCTGACACGCACCCACCGAATACTGATCGGCGTGGTCGTCGCTGGCGCGATCGTGATCGCGGCGATCGGCTTCGCCGGTTCTTACTCCGCCGTGCGCGATCTCGCCGAGAAGAAGGGCTTCGGCACCTTCTCCGCCGTCTTCCCGATCGGCATCGACGCCGGAATCGTCGTGCTGCTCGCCCTGGACCTGCTGCTGACCTGGATCCGGATCCCGTTTCCGCTGCTGCGGCAGACCGCCTGGCTGCTGACGATCGCCACGATCGCCTTCAACGGCGCGGCGGCCTGGCCCGACCCGCTCGGCGTCGGTATGCACGCCGTGATCCCCGTCCTCTTCGTCGTCGCCGTCGAAGCGGCCCGGCACGCGATCGGCCGCATCGCCGACATCACCGCCGACCGGCACATGGAGTCCGTACGGATCACGCGCTGGCTCCTCGCGTTCCCCTCCACCTTCCGGCTGTGGCGCCGGATGAAGCTGTGGGAACTGCGCAGCTATGACGAGGTCATCAAGCTCGAACAGGACCGGCTGGTCTACCAGGCCCGCCTCCGCGCCCGCTACGGCCGCGCCTGGCGCCGCAAGGCCCCGGTGGAGTCCCGCATGCCGCTGAAGCTCGCCCGTTACGGGATTCCGCTCGCGGAGACCGCCGCGGCGGGGCTGGCGGCCGCGGGCATATCCGTACCCCGGCCGCCGGCCGAAGCCGCGGGAGCGGAGCGGCAGCCGGCCGTGGGCCCCGGGACGGGCGACCGCGCCGTCCCGGCTCTGACGCGGGGCACGGCGGAGGATCAGGCGCTCCGTGCGTCGGGGCCCGCCTCGCGCCCGGAGTACGACGGGACGGCGCAGAACGCCGAGCGGCAGGACGCGGCGGCGTACGACACGGCGCAGCAGGCGACGGCGTACGGCAACACGGCGCAGCAGGCGACGGCGGCCTACGGCACCGCGCAGGAGCCGGCGGCGTACGGCACGCCTCCCGGCGCGGACGGCGCACCGGCCACCGGACAGGCCCCAGGACCGGTTTCGGGACCGGCCACCGGACCGGCGTCAGGACCGGCCGACACCCGGCAGGTCACCGTGCCGGTCTCGCCGGGCCGCGTCCGCGCCCTCGGCAACGCGCAGACGAACGGCTACTCGGGCGGCGGCCCGAGCCCCTACATCCCGCCGCAGAGTACGACCGCGTCCGCCGCGTACGAGCAGGAGCTGTTCGTCGAGCCGCTGCCCGGTGCCGGCTCCGAGGCGGAGGGCCCGGTGACGGGCCTGCCGGACGATGTGCCGCACGACGAGGCGATCTTCGCGGCCTACCGCCAGTACGTCGCCGAGAAGGGGGACTTCCCCGACTCCCGCCACCTCGCCCGGTATCTGCTCGACGTCTACGGCGTCCGAGGCCCCACCGGAGGCCCGCTCAGCGAGGCCTATCTGCGCCGCTACACCCGCGAGTTCCGGGACCGCCTCCGCATGGAGATGCAGACCGAGCACACTCCCTGACGAACGGCGGCGAGCGGGCACAGTGCGGATGCCGGACGCCGCCCCGTCCACGACCGGACGGACGAGGCAGGCAGACCCCGCGATCCCGGCAGGGCACCACCCGGGCCGACGCGGCGACACCGGATACGAGCCTCTCCGGGAACGGAACGGCGAAGGGCCGCCACCCCGAGTCGGGACGACAGCCACCGAGCCGGGATGACAGCTCTCGCCACGCTCAACCCAGCGGCTACGCGCCCAGCAGCTTCCGTACCCGGTCCGCGCCCACCGCCAGCAGCAGCGTCGGCAGCCGCGGCCCCGTGTCCCGCCCGACGAGCAACTGGTAGAGCAGCGCGAAGAACGACCGCTGCGCCACCTTCAGCTCCGGCGTGGGCTTGGCATCCGCCGCCAGCCCGGCCTGGATCTTCGGCACGCCGTAGACCAGCGTCGTCAGCCCGTCCAGCGACCAGTGCTCGTCCAGCCCGTCGAGCAGCAGCCGCAGCGACTCCCGCTCGGTGTCGCCGAGGGAGAGCAGCAGCTCGTTGTCCGGCTCCTCCCGTACCCGGGTGCGCTGGTCCGCGGGCACCTGGGTGGTGATCCAGCGCTCGGCCCTGTCGAGCCGCGGCCTGGTCTCGTCCAGCGAGGTGATCGGGTCGCTCGGGTCGAGGTCCCGCAGGATGCGCAGCGTCTGCTCGTCGTGCCCGGTGGTGATGTCGACGACCGAGGCGAGCGTCCGGTACGGCAGCGGCCGGGGCGTCCGCGGCAGCTCACCGGGGGTCGTACGGATGGCACGGCCGTACGCGGCGGCGTCGGCCGGCTGCGCCGTACCGTCGGCGACCTTGCGCTCCAGCGCGTCCCACTCGTCGTAAAGCCGCTGGATCTCCTGGTCGAAGGCGATCTTGAACGACTGGTTCGGCTTGCGGCGGGCGTACAGCCAGCGCAGCAGCGGCGCCTCCATGATCTCCAGCGCGTCGGCCGGTGTCGGCACCCCGCCCTTGGAGCTGGACATCTTGGCCATGCCGCTGATGCCGACGAAGGCGTACATCGGGCCGATCGGCTGCTCGCCGCCGAAGACCTCCTTGACGATCTGCCCGCCGACCACGAACGACGACCCCGGCGAGGAGTGATCGACACCGGAGGGCTCGAAGATCACGCCCTCGTACGCCCAGCGCATCGGCCAGTCGACCTTCCAGACCAGCTTCCCGCGATCGTGCTCGGAGAGCCGTACGGTCTCGGCGTGCCCGCACTGGCAGGTGTAGGACAGCTCGGTGGTCTCGTCGTCGTACGCGGTGACCGTGGTCAGGTCGCGGTCGCAGACGGAGCAGTACGGCTTGTACGGGAAGTAGCCCGCCGCCGCCTTGCCGTCGTCCTCGCTCGCCGCGCCGGAGCCCTCGGCCGCGGCCTCGGCGGCAGCGGCGTCCGCCTCATCGACCTTGCCGCCCTTGCCCTTCTGCTGCTGCGCCTTCTTGCCGCCGGCGGCCTTGTCCTTCGTCCGGTAGCGGTCGAGGACCGCGTCGATCCGCCCGCGCTCCCGCATGGCGAAGAGGATCTGCTCGCGGTAGGCGCCGGAGGTGTACTGCTCGGTCTGGCTGATGCCCCGGAACTCGACGCCCAGCTCCTCCAGAGCCTTCAGCATCGGCGCCTTGAAGTGCTCGGCCCAGTTGGCGTACTGGCTGCCGGGCGGGGCCGGGACGCTGGTCAGCGGCTTGCCGATGTGCTCGGCCCAGGACGGGTCGATGCCTGCCGGGACCTTGCGGAACCGGTCGTAGTCGTCCCACGACAGAATGTGCTCACAGTCGTACCCGCGGCGCCGGATCTCATCGGCCACCAGGTGGGGCGTCATGACCTCGCGGAGGTTGCCGAGGTGGATCGGCCCGGACGGGCTGAGACCCGAGGCGCAGACGATCTGTTTGCCCGGGGCTCGGCGCTCCGCCTCGGCAATGACCTCGTCCGCGAACCTGGAGACCCAGTCGGTCTCAGTGCTCTGAGCCACGATCGGCACTTCCTCTTCTTTCGCTCGAAAGCCTGGCCGTCCCATTCTCCCAGACGGAGCAGCCTCCGATTGCTGCCCTGGCGGCGAGGGAGGCCAGCGGTGCCATGGGATACTGGCCGGAATCCCCTTCCAGCCGACGGAACGGTACGCATCCCATGACCTCGGTCCCCTCCCTTGCCGCTACGGTCCACCAGCGCGTCGCGGACGCCCTCTCGGCTGCCCTGCCGGAGGCCGCCGCGGCCGACCCGCTGCTGCGACGAAGCGACCGGGCGGACTTCCAGGCCAATGGGGTGCTCGGGCTCGCGAAGAAGCTGAAGGGCAACCCCCGGGAGCTGGCGGCCACGGTCGTCGCGGGCCTTCCGGTGGGGGACGTGATCTCCGAGATCGAGGTGTCGGGCCCCGGCTTCCTCAACATCACGATCGCCGACTCCGCGATCACCTCCACCCTGGCCGCACGGGCCGCGGACGACCGGCTGGGCGTCCCGTACGCCGAGAACCCGGGCACGACGGTCATCGACTACTCCCAGCCGAACGTGGCGAAGGAGATGCACGTCGGCCATCTGCGCTCGACGGTGATCGGCGATGCGATCGTGCAGATCCTGGAGCACCGGGGCGAGACGGTGATCAGGCGCCACCACATCGGCGACTGGGGCACCCAGTTCGGCATGCTGATCCAGTATCTGATCGAGCACCCGCACGAGCTGGACCACGCATCGGACGCCACTGCCGGGGACGGCGAGGGCGAGGCCGCGATGGCCCGCCTCAACCGGCTCTACAAGGCCTCGCGCGCACTCTTCGACTCCGACGAGGAGTTCAAGACCCGTGCCCGGAACCGGGTGGTGGCGCTCCAGGCGGGCAACACGGAGACACTGGGCCTCTGGCACAAGATCGTCGACGAGTCGAAGATCTACTTCCAGGATGTCTACGAGAAGCTCGACGTCGAGATCGACGACGAGGACATCGTCGGCGAGAGCGCGTACAACGACGACCTCCAGTCGGTCGTGAAGGACCTCGAGGACTCGGGCGTCGCCGTCCGCTCCGAAGGCGCGCTCTGCGTCTTCTTCGACGACGTCAAGGGCCCGGACGGCAACCCCACCCCGCTGATCGTCCAGAAGTCCAACGGCGGCTTCGGCTACGCGGCGACCGACCTCGCCGCGATCCGGGACCGTATCGGCAAGCTGAAGGCGGACACGCTGCTGTACGTGGTCGACGCGCGCCAGGCCCTGCACTTCCGGATGGTCTTCGAGACCGCCCGGCGTGCGGGCTGGCTGCCGGACGACGCCGCCAGGCAGCTCGCCTTCGGGACGGTCCTCGGCAAGGACGGCAAGCCGTTCAAGACCCGTGAGGGCGAGACGGTCCGGCTGGTGGATCTGCTGGACGAGGCGATCGACCGGGCCACCGACGTCGTACGGGAGAAGAGCGAGAAGCTCGATCTCAGCGAGGCCGAGATCGTCGAGCGCGGCACCCAGGTCGGCATCGGCGCGGTCAAGTACGCGGACCTGTCGACCTCGATGTCCCGCGACTACATCTTCGACCTGGACCGGATGGTGTCCCTGAACGGCGACACCAGCGTCTACCTCCAGTACGCCTTCGCCCGCATCCAGTCGATCATCCGCAGGGCGGGCGACGTCCGGCCGGCCGCCCACCCCGACCTCCCGCTGGCGCCGGCGGAGCGCGCCATGGGCCTGCACCTGGACGAGTTCTCGGACGTCCTCGCCGGCGTCGCCGAGACGTACGAGCCGCACAAGCTGGCCTCCTACCTCTACCAACTGGCCTCGCACTTCACGACGTTCTACGACCAGTGCCCGGTCATCAAGGCCGGGTCCCCCGAGATCGTCGAGAACCGGCTGTTCCTGTGCGACCTCACGGCGCGCACTCTCCGCCAGGGGATGTCCCTGCTCGGCATCCGCACGCCCGAGCGGCTCTAGCCCACCCGCTCGGCGCCGAGCCGATGCCCAGCAGGCTTACGGGGCCGGGGGCTGGCCCGGGGCCGGCGGCGGTGTGTGGGGCGGGGGCGGCGGCTGAGCGGGTGGCGGCTCGCCGGGCTGGTCACCGGGCGGAGGCGGCCGCTCACCTGGCGGCTGCTCGCCCGGCTGGTCACCAGGCGGCGGCTTCTCCCCAGGCTGCCGCTCACCGGTCCACCGGTCCCGTACCGCTGGAGGGCGCTTCCGGATCAGAAGTCCGTGGAGTCGAGCGTCGGCCCGAACGGGGGCGGCAACGCGATCGGCGTTCCGAACGGGTACGGCCCCTCAGCACGTAGCCCACCTCTCCGGGCTCGGAGAAGAGCGTGCACGCCCGCTCCTGCCGATCAACGAGGAGGTACAGCGGAGCCCCGTACTCCGGGTACCGGAGGCTCTCGACCGCACCCGGGAACCTGCCTCGGAAGCACAACCTTCCGGCCTGTCCGCCCGTCCCAACTGATGCAACCGCACTCGATATCCAGGGGGGACATCATGCGACGGTGGGGTACAGCACTGGCCGCGCTCATGCTCGCGGGAGCCGGTCTGTCGGTGACGACGGCCTCGGCCACCGCTGCCACGGCACCGGAGACGACGACCTGCGCGACCGCTTGGGGCAGCGGCGACAAGAACGCGGCGACACTCGCGTACACGCCGCTGGAGGACATCAGGACCGGGCAGCACGACTGCTACGACCGCATGGTCTTCGACATCCGCGGCACGGGTGGCGGTCCGGTCGGCTACCAGGTGAGATACGTCGACAAGCTGTACCAGGACGGTTCCGGCACCGTCGTCCCGGTCGGCGGCGGCGCGATCATCGAGATCCGGGTGGCCGCGCCGAGCTACGACCCCGAGACGGGTGCGGCGACCTACCCCGGGCGGTCGGGACAGCCGCTGCCCGGGGTGGACATCAGCGGCTACCGGACCTTCAGGGACACCCGGTTCGTCGGCAGCTTCGAGGGCGACACCCAGATCGGCCTGGGCGTCCGCGCCCGGCTGCCGTTCCGGGTCCTCCAACTGCCCGACCGCCTCGTGGTCGACGTGGCCCACTCGTGGAGCACGGCACGCTGAGCCCGGAAAGACGACAGCGGCGCCCCCGCACGGAGCGCCGCTGTCCCCCGGGAACTACTCCCCGCGGTTCAGCCGCTGCGCGACCTCCGTCGCCCAGTACGTGAGGACCGTTCCGGCCCCCGCGCGCTTGATGCCGATGAGCGTCTCCATGATGGCGCGGTCCCGGTCCAACCAGCCCTTCTCGGCCGCGGCCTCGACCATCGCGTACTCGCCCGAGATCTGGTATGCGGAGACCGGCACATTCACCGTGTCCGCGATCCGGCGCAGGATGTCGAGGTGGGGCAGCGCGGGCTTGACCATGACCATGTCGGCGCCCTCTTCGAGGTCGAGCGCCAACTCCCGCAGGGACTCCCGGGCGTTGGCCGGGTCCTGCTGGTACGTCTTGCGGTCACCCTTCAGCGACGAGGCGACGGCCTCGCGGAACGGCCCGTAGAAGGCGGAGGTGTACTTCGCGGTGTAGGCGAGGATCGAGACGTCCTGGTGGCCGATGCCGTCCAGCGCCTGACGGATCACCCGGACCTGACCGTCCATCATCCCGCTCGGTCCGACGACGTGGACGCCCGCGTCCGCCTGCACCCGGGCCATCTCGGCGTAGCGCTCCAGCGTCGCGTCGTTGTCCACCCGGCCGTCGTCGTCCAGGACACCGCAGTGGCCGTGGTCGGTGTACTCGTCCAGGCACAGGTCCGACATGATGACCAGGTCGTCGCCGACCTCGGCCCGCACATCGCGGATGGCCACCTGAAGGATCCCGTTGGGGTCCGTGCCCTGGCTGCCGACCGCGTCCTTCAGCTCCGGGACGCCGAAGAGCATGATCCCGCCGATGCCTGCCTGGACCGCCTCGGCGGCGGCCTTCCGCAGGGTGTTGCGGGTGTGCTGGACGACGCCGGGCATGGAGGAGACCGGCACCGGCTCGCTGATGCCCTCCCGCACAAAGGCGGGAAGGATCAGCTCGGCCGGGTGCAGCCGGTTCTCCGCGACCATCCGCCGCATGGCGGGGGTCGTACGCAGCCGTCGCGGCCGCGCCCCGGGGAACTTTCCGTAAACGCTCACGTGCGCCTCCTGCGCGATCCCGGCCGGCGCTCGCTCGGCCGGGTGACGTGTTCACCCGCCTCGAGGGCCGCGGCCCGGCGCTGGGCGCCGAACTCCGCGAGGGCCTCGGCAAGCTTGTGCACCGAAGGCTCGGGCGACAGCACATCGACCCGCAGGCCGTGCTCCTCCGCGGTCTTGGCGGTGGCCGGTCCGATGCAGGCGATCACCGTCACATTGTGCGGCTTCCCGGCGATACCGACGAGGTTCCGCACGGTGGAGGAGGAGGTGAAGAGGACCGCGTCGAAACCGCCGCCCTTGATCGCCTCACGGGTGTCCGCCGGCGGCGGCGAAGCGCGTACGGTCCGGTACGCGGTGACGTCGTCGACCTCCCAGCCCAGCTCGATCAGCCCCGCGACCAGGGTCTCGGTGGCGATGTCGGCGCGCGGCAGGAAGACCCGGTCGATCGGGTCGAACACCGCGTCGTACGGCGGCCAGTCCTCCAGCAACCCCGCGGCCGACTGCTCACCGCTGGGCACCAGGTCGGGCTTCACGCCGAAGTCGACCAGCGCCGCGGCGGTCTGCTCTCCCACGGCCGCGACCTTGATCCCGGCGAAGGCCCGGGCGTCGAGCCCGTACTCCTCGAACTTCTCCCGGACGGCCTTCACGGCGTTGACCGAGGTGAAGGCGATCCACTCGTAGCGGCCGGTGACCAGGCCCTTGACCGCCCGCTCCATCTGCTGCGGGGTACGCGGCGGCTCGACGGCGATGGTGGGCACCTCATAGGGCACCGCACCGTAGCTGCGCAGCTGGTCGGAGAGCGAGGCCGCCTGCTCCTTCGTCCGCGGCACGAGGACCTTCCAGCCGAAGAGCGGCTTGGACTCGAACCACGACAGCTGGTCGCGCCGGTCGGCAGCGCTGTGCTCGCCGATGACGGCTATGACGGGCTGGCCGCCGTCCGGGGACGGCAGCGCCTTGGCCGCCTTCAGCACCTGCGCGATGGACCCCAGAGTGGCGGTCCACGTCCGCTGCCGGGTGGTCGTACCGGCGACGGTGACGGTCATCGGTGTGTCCGGCTTGCGGCCGGCCGCGACCAGCTCGCTCGCCGCGGCAGACACCGACTCCAGGGTGGTGGAGAGGACGGCGGTGGAGTCGCCGGCGCCGACCTCGGTCCAGCTGCGGTCCGAGGGCGCACGGGCGCCCGCGCCACGTGCGTCCAGGCCGCGCACATCCAGGCCGCGAATATCCAGGAAATGGACATCCGCGCCGTCGGCGGAGCGCAGCGGCACACCCGCGTAGGCCGGGACACCCACCGCGGTGGCCACACCCGGCACCACCTCGAACGGGATGCCCTGACCTGCGCACGCCAGCATCTCCTCGGCCGCGTAACCGTCCAGGCCGGGGTCGCCCGCGACCGCACGGACGACCCGCTTGCCGCCCCGCGCGGCCCCCATGACAATATTGGCCGCATCTCGCACGGCGGGCCCGGCAACAGAAGTTGACGGCTCGTCATGCTCCGGCAGCGGGATGTCCACGCCTGCCCTCGTGTGCCTACGCACCACGTCGAGCACCTGCGGGTCGGCGACCAGGACATCCGCCCGGGCCAGCGCCTCGACGGCGCGCAGCGTCAGCAGTCCCGGATCTCCGGGTCCGGCACCGAGGAAGGTGACGTGACCGAGACCAGCGTGTGGTGCTCTAGCAAGATTTGCGGCGGTGGGGCTCAAAGTTCTCGCTCCCCCATAAGACCGGCCGCACCCTTCGCCAGCATCTCGGCGGCCAGGTCGCGGCCGAGAGCCAGGGCGTCGTCGTGAGACGCGGGTACGGGTCCGGTGGTGGACAGCTGCACCAGTGTTTTGCCGTCGGTGGTGCCGACGACGCCACGCAGGCGCAGTTCGGTGACAACCTGTCCGTCGGCCAGAAGGTCGGCCAGCGCGCCCACAGGTGCGCTGCAGCCGGCCTCCAGGGCGGCGAGCAGGGAACGCTCGGCGGTCACGGCGACCCGGGTGTACGGGTCGTCGAGCTCGGCGAGACGAGCTGCAAGGTCCGCGTTCGACGCGGCACACTCGATAGCCAGGGCCCCCTGGCCGGGGGCGGGCAGGACGGTGTCGACGGGCAGCTTCTCGGTCGCCTCGTCGATCAGGCCGATCCGGGTCAGCCCCGCGGCGGCGAGGACGACGCCGTCGAGCTCCCCGGAGCGCACGAACCCGATGCGGGTCTCCACATTGCCGCGGATCGGGACGGTCTCGATGTCCCGGCCGAGGGTGCGGGCCCAGGCGTTGAGCTGTGCCATCCGGCGCGGCGAGCCGGTACCGATACGGGCCGGCCCCCGCTGGGACGGAGCCGTCAGCTGCTCGAACGTCAGACCGTCGCGGGCTATCAGCGCGTCGCGCGGATCCTCGCGCGACGGTACGGCGGCCAGGACCAGGCCCTCGGGATCGGTCGTCGGCAGGTCCTTGAGGGAGTGCACAGCGAAGTCGATCTCGCCGCGCAGCAGGGCGTCCCGCAGCGCGGAGACGAACACCCCGGTGCCGCCGATCTGGGCCAGCGCCTCCCGGGAGGTGTCACCGTAAGTGGTGATCTCCACGAGCTCCACAGGCCGGCCGGTGAGGCTGCGAACGGAGTCCGCGACGAGTCCGGACTGCGCCATGGCGAGCCTGCTGCGCCTGGTTCCGAGCCGGAGTGGTGTCCGGCCCGCGTCAGGGGGCGTACTGCTCATGACCGCCCTCGATTCGGTTCGTTCGTATCGGCCCTGCTGACGGCCGCGACTGCCTGCGGGTCGAGGTCGAAGAGCTCGCGCAGCGCGTCCGCGTACCCGGCGCCGCCGGGCTCGCCCGCCAGTTCCTTGACCCGCACGGTCGGCGCGTGCAGGAGTTTGTCCACGACGCGGCGCACGGTCTGGGCGATCTCCGCGCGCTCCTTGTCACCGAGGCCCGGGAGGCGCCCGTCGAGCCGGGCGATCTCACCCGCCACGAGGTCGGCGGCCATGGTGCGTAGGGCGACCACCGTGGGGGTGATGTGAGCGGCGCGCTGTGCGGCGCCGAAGGCCGCGACCTCTTCGGAGACGATGCCGCGGACGCGGTCGACGTCGGCGGCCATGGGCGCGTCGGCGGAGGCCTCCGCGAGGGTCTCTATGTCGACCAGGCGTACGCCCCCGATACGGTGCGCGGCGGCGTCGATGTCGCGCGGCATGGCGAGGTCGAGCAGATGCAGCGTGCGCGGCGCTCCACCGGACTCCGCCGACCCGTTGCGGTCGCGTACGGCCTCGTCGACGGCCTCGCCGTTCAGTACGAGCCCGGTCGCGCCGGTGCAGGAGATCACGAGGTCGGCGCGCGCCAGTTCGGTGGCCACATCGTCCATCGGCACGGCGCGGGCCCGGAGCTCGGGTCCGGTCTGCTCGGCGAGAATGCCGGTCAGCCGCTCGGCTCGATCGAGCGTGCGATTTGCGATCACCAGTTCCATGACACCCGCGCGTGCGAGCGTGGTGGCGGCCAGCGAGGACATCGAACCGGCACCGATGACCAGCGCGCGCTTCCCGGCCGCCCACGGCTCGACAGCGGCCCCGGCCGCGAGCTCCTGCAGACCGAACGTGACGAGCGACTGCCCGGCGCGGTCGATCCCGGTCTCGCTGTGCGCCCGCTTGCCCACCCGCAGCGCCCGCTGGAACAGGTCGTTGAGCAGCCGGCCCGCGCTGTGCAGCTCCTGGCCGAGCGCGAGGGCGTCCTTGATCTGACCGAGGATCTGCCCCTCGCCGATGACCATCGAGTCCAGGCCGCAGGCCACCGAGAAGAGGTGGTGGACGGCCCGGTCCTCGTAGTGCACATAGAGATACGGCGTGAGCTCGTCGAGGCCGACACCGCTGTGTACGGAGAGCAGCGTGGACAGCTCGGCCACACCCGCGTGGAACTTGTCCACCTCGGCGTAGAGCTCGATGCGGTTGCAGGTGGCGAGCACCGCGGCCTCACTGGCCGGCTCGGCGGCGAGCGCGTCCTGGAGGAGCTTGCCCTGCGTTTCCGGGGTGATGGCAGCCCGCTCGAGCACACTCACCGGTGCGCTGCGGTGGCTCAGGCCGACGACCAGAAGACTCATGCCGGCATCACGGCGGGCACGTCCCCGTCGGGTCCCTTCCTGCCCCCGTCGGCGCCCGCACGGATGGGCGGCGGCGGGACCGCGCCCTCGTGCGCACCGTCCTCCCCGGCCTTCCGCTGCTCATGGAAGGCGAGGATCTGGAGCTCTATCGACAGGTCGACCTTGCGCACGTCCACGCCGTCGGGCACGGACAGCACGGTGGGCGCGAAATTGAGGATCGAGGTCACACCGGCGGCGACGAGCCGCTCGCAGACCTGCTGGGCAGCGCCCGCCGGGGTGGCGATGACGCCGATGGAGACGCCGTTGTCGCTGATGATCGCTTCGAGTTCATCGGTGTGCCGGACGGGCAGCCCGGCGACCGGCTTGCCGGCCATCTCGGGGTCGGCGTCGATCAGCGCGGCGACACGGAAGCCACGGGAGGCGAAGCCGCCGTAGTTCGCGAGCGCGGCGCCGAGGTTACCGATACCGACGATCACGACCGGCCAGTCCTGGGTGAGGCCGAGCTCGCGGGAGATCTGGTAGACGAGGTACTCGACGTCGTAGCCGACACCGCGGGTGCCGTACGAGCCGAGGTAGGAGAAGTCCTTGCGCAGCTTGGCGGAATTGACCCCGGCGGCGGCCGCGAGCTCCTCGGAGGAGACCGTGGGCACAGAGCGCTCGGACAGTGCGGTCAGAGCGCGCAGATACAGCGGAAGCCGGGCGACGGTGGCCTCGGGAATCCCTCGGCTTCGGGTCGCCGGTCGGTGAGTTCGGCCAGTTGCCACGGTGCTCCTGCGGGTAGAGCGGGGCTGCAGGTGGCCATGTGTCGCAGGGCCACCCCGTCGACAGCAGGCTATGTCTTTGTGAACGCGTGCACAAAGATGGTGTCCGCTTTGTCCGAGCAAAGTGACCGGGGTCACGCCCTTTGATCGTATGATCGCGGAACCACTCATGGCACAGATCTTCCCCCAGCTGTCGCCGGCGGGAGTCCCCCCGGCGGTAGCTGGGAGAGTGCCCCCAGCCGCAAACGGGGCACGCGCCCACTCTCCTTAAGACTTTGCCCCCGAAGAACCCAAAACGCCACGATGGTAATCGACCCGGAACCGGGTCTTTTACGCATTCCTGGGGCCTGCACAATGCAGTTATGAGCCCACTGCCGCGCCGCGCGCCCCGGAAAAACGCCGCCGACAGCACCGTCACACTGATCGGCAAGCCCGGCTGCCATCTGTGCGACGACGCCAGAGAGGTGATCGTCACAGTCTGCGAAGAGCTCGGTTCGAGCTGGGAAGAAAAGGACATCACACAGGACGCGGAGCTGCACCGCAAGTACTGGGAACAGATCCCCGTCGTCCTCGTGGACGGCGCCCAGCACGACTTCTGGCGGGTGGACCCGAAACGCCTCCGGAAGGCCCTGGGCGGGTGACCGGAGAGGTGACAGGACCCGCCCGGCCGGGCGGGCGCGCCGGCGCGGGTCACAAAGGCGCCGCGACAAGTTCACGCGCCCGATTGCTCCCGACTCCTGATTGACCGAACGCACTGGCTATGCTCACGTCATGGCCGCACTGGGATGGCTCACCCCCCGAAGGCGCTCCGCCACGGCACGTAGTGTGCTGGCAGGCGAAGCCGCTGCCGAGGCAGCCCGCAAGTCCTTCATCGACACCGCCTCCCTGGAGAGCGGTGATGCCGTCGCGGAACCCGAATTCCCCGTCGCGGGGGACCATCTGGCCGCTGCCTTCTTCGACCTCGACAACACGGTCATGCAGGGCGCCGCGCTCTTCCACTTCGGCCGCGGCCTCTACAAGCGGAAGTTCTTCCGCAAGCGCGAGCTGGCCCGCTTCGCGTGGCAGCAGGCGTGGTTCCGGCTGGCCGGTGTCGAGGACCCGGCCCATATGGAGGACGCCCGCAACAGCGCGCTCTCCATCGTGAAGGGCCACCGCGTCTCCGAGCTCATGGAGATGGGCGAGGAGATCTACGACGAGTACATGGCGGAGCGGATCTGGCCCGGCACCCGTGCCCTCGCCCAGGCCCATCTGGACGCGGGCCAGCGGGTGTGGCTGGTCACGGCGGCTCCGGTGGAAACCGCGACGATCATCGCCCGCCGCCTCGGACTGACCGGAGCGCTCGGCACGGTCGCGGAGTCCCTGAACGGCATCTACACCGGCAAGCTCGTCGGCGAGCCGCTCCACGGCCCCGCCAAGGCCGAGGCCGTACGGGCCCTGGCGACGGCCGAGGGCCTGGACCTGTCGCGCAGCGCCGCGTACAGCGACTCGGCCAATGACATCCCGATGCTGTCGATCGTCGGACATCCGTACGCGATCAACCCGGACAGCAGACTGCGCAAGCACGCCCGCGAACACAACTGGCGACTGCGCGACTACCGGACCGGACGCAAGGCCGCGAAGGTCGGCATCCCGGCCGCCGCCGGGGTCGGAGCGCTGGCCGGAGGCGCGGCGGCCGCGGTGGCCCTGCAGCGCCGCCGCCGCTAGGGCCCGACGGGCTCTTCCTGTCCTCACGCTCCCCGTCCCGGCACTTCCCCGGCGCGACTCTTCCCGTCAGGCTCTTCCCGCCCGCCCCGCGACGCCGCGCGGCGGGCGTCGCCCTGTGCCGGACCTCCGGAACTCTCCGGCACGCTCCGGAACGCGCCGGAACTCTCCGGACTTCTCCAGCGACGCGCGGCCATTCCGGACTTCTTACCCCTTCGGGCTCCCGCCAGTCCCGATGCCAGCGCACTGGCACAAGGTGACCGGCAATCGCACAGTCCGCGAAGAAAATCGATCACTATCTATCCCATAGATGCTCTTCAATCGGTCATCAATCCATAACAGTGCGTTCCGAACCGACGATTTGAGCAACTCGGTGTAGCGCAGCCTGTACGAAGCGTTATTCTCCTCAGACGCAAACCGGTACCCACGCGTCCCTACGACGGGTGAACGGTTCCGCACTGCACGTGTTGGAAGCTCTGCCTCTGGGAGTCCCGTGTACCCACACGTCGGGGTTGACGCCTCGGGCCTGGCTACGCTCCGTGCGACGGTCGCCGACCATCTGCGCGGCTTCGTCCCCACCGCGTACGCCGTCCCCGCCTTCGCCGCGCCTGTCCCTGCCGCCGGTCCTGCCGGCCCTGCCTACGCCCTGGCCGAGAGCACCGCCGCCGTCAGCAGACGTACGCGCGCCGGTGCCGCCGCCGGCACCACCCGCCGTCCGGCGGCCGACAGCGACAGCCGTCGCATGATGGACCTGGTCGAGCGTGCCCAGGCCGGCGAGGCCGAGGCCTTCGGCCGCCTCTACGACCAGTACGCCGACACGGTGTACCGGTACATCTACTACCGGGTGGGCGGAAAGGCCACGGCCGAGGACCTCACCAGTGAGACGTTCCTGCGGGCTCTGCGCCGTATCGGCACCTTCACCTGGCAGGGCCGCGACTTCGGCGCCTGGCTGGTGACGATCGCCCGCAACCTGGTCGCCGACCACTTCAAGTCCAGCCGGTTCCGTCTCGAGGTCACCACCGGCGAGATGCTCGACGCCAACGAGGTCGAGCGCAGCCCGGAGGACTCCGTCCTCGAATCGCTGTCCAACGCCGCTCTGCTGGAGGCGGTCCGCAAGCTCAATCCACAGCAGCAGGAGTGCGTGACGCTGCGCTTCCTCCAGGGCCTCTCGGTCGCCGAGACGGCCCGCGTGATGGGGAAGAACGAAGGCGCCATCAAAACCCTCCAGTACCGGGCCGTCCGCACCCTGGCCCGGCTGCTCCCGGACGACGCCCGCTGACCACACACACGCCTCTACGACACATACGGTGACCATCCATGACCCCGCGGTCCGATCATCGTCCGTCCGTAACCCGACTGCCGCGCCGCTCGTTGTCCTGGTTGCAGGCTCCCTGTGGTCGCAATTTGTCCACTTCCGCTCACTCGATCGAGTGGAAGCGCTCAAGTTGTGCAACCTTCCACACATGCCGGGGAGTCGCAGGTGACGACGAGAGGAGGTGCCGCCCGTGATCGCGAACGTATCGGCGCACCGGCGGGCGAACGCCTTCGCCCAGGCCCTGGAGGAGCAGACCTCCGGGGACCGGACGGCCGAGCAACCCGGTGCTTCGGCGGCGAATGCCGAGTATGGAATCCCGTCGGCCAAAGGCCGGGGGAAGCTGCTGGACCTGGCGGGCGGGCTCGGCGATCTGCCGAAGCCGCAGCTGGATCCCGAGGTCAGGACTGTGCAGCGGGCCCAACTGGTCGCTGCGATGGAGGCGATGCTCGCCGAGAGCAGCGTTTCCGGCGGTCCGCAGGTCCCCGAGCAGCGCTCCCGTAAGGGCGCCCACCGGGCGAGCCCACTACGGAGACTCCAGCCCCGGTCCCGCTGGTCCAAGGGCCTCGCGGTCGGCGGGCTCACGGTCGGGGTCGCGGCCGGGGCGTTCAGCGGTGTCGCGGCGGCCAGTTCGGACGCGCTGCCCGGCGACTCGCTGTACGGGTTCAAGCGCGGCATGGAGGATCTGAAGCGCAACCTCGCGGACGATGGCTCCGACCGCGGCGAGGTCTATCTCGACCAGGCCGCCACACGGATGCACGAGGCCCGCAGACTGATGGAGCGGGGCCGCTCCGGAGATCTCGACAGCGAATCGCTGGGCGAGGTCCGCAGGGCCCTCTCGGGTATGCGGTACGACGCCTCCGAGGGCCACCGGCTGCTGTCCGCGGCGTACGAGCGCGACGGTTCGCTCGGCCCGATCCAGGCGCTGGAGTCCTTCTCGAAGTCCCACCGCGAGAGCTGGCGGGAGCTGCGCGACCGGCTGCCCGCTCAACTCACCGATGTGAGCGACGAGGTGACATCGGTCTTCGACGCCATGGACGAAGAGGTGGGTCCGCTGAAGTCCCTGCTGCCCTCCGCGCGGGGCAAGGAGGACCGCTCCGGTGAGGGCTCCCGCAGCTCCTCGGGAGCGAGCGGTTCCGAGCATACGTCCGGGGAGCCCGAGGCATCCGCGAGCACCCCGTCCGAGCGGCGGAGCGGCGGCGAGAGCAAGCCTCGCCCGTCGGCGTCCCGGCACGGGGACCCAGGGCTGATCGACGGCGCCGGCGATCTGCTCGAGCCGCAGAAGAGCGGCAGCCCGACGCCTTCCGGCCAGAGCGGCGGAAGCGGCAAGTCACCGAAGCCGGATGTCACCCTTCCGCCACTGCTGCCGGGCCTGCTCCCGGGTCTGGGCATCGAAGGCCAGGACGCGAACTAGGCAGCCCCGCCTTTCCGTTGCTCCCAGCGGCGCTCGGTCCTCTCTCTGGACGATGTTCTAGAAGAAGACCGAGCGCCGCTGCACGAGCAGGGTGTAGAGCGTGTGCTGGATCGTTTCTCGTACCTGGTCCGTGAGGTTGAACATCAGCATCGGGTCCTCGGCCGCCTCCGCCGGATAGCCGTCGGTCGGGATCGGCTCACCGAACTGGATCGTCCACTTCGTCGGCAGCGGTACGGCGCCGAGCGGCCCGAGCCAGGGAAAGGTCGGCGTCAGCGGGAAGTACGGAAAACCCAGGAGCCGGGCGAGGGTCTTGGCGTTCCCGATCATCGGGTAGATCTCCTCGGCGCCCACGATCGAGCAGGGCACGATCGGGGCCCCGGCCTTCAGCGCCGTGGAGACGAATCCGCCCCGTCCGAAGCGCTGCAGCTTGTAGCGGTCGGAGAACGGCTTCCCGATGCCCTTGAAGCCCTCGGGCATCACCCCGACCACCTCACCGCGCTCCAGCAGCCGCTGGGCGTCCTCGGCGCACGCCAGGGTGTGACCGGCCTTCCGCGCCAGCTCGTTGACCACCGGCAGCATGAAGACGAGGTCGGCGGCGAGCAGCCGCAGATGACGGTCGGCGGGGTGGTTGTCGTGCACCGCGACCTGGAGCATCAGCCCGTCCAGGGGCAGCGTCCCGGAGTGGTTGGCGACGACCAGAGCGCCACCGGTGGCCGGGATGTTCTCGATGCCCTTCACTTCGACCCGGAAGTACTTCTCGTACACCGGGCGCAGTAGGGACATCAGGACCTGGTCGGTGAGCTCCTCGTCGTAGCCGAAGTCATCGACGTCGTACTCCCCGGTGACCCGGCGGCGCAGGAACGACAGCCCGTGGGCGAGCCGCCGCTCCCAGCGCCCGCCGGTCTCCGGCGGGCCGGCCTGCGCATCCGCCGTCGCGTGCGCCACGGTCTCGGTGGAGCCAGCCTCATGGGGGCCGGGCTGCTCGGGTACGGGCGACAGCGGGCCCGTCCTGCGGCTGTTCAGTTTGGGCTTGGGCTTGGCCTTGCCACGCCTCGACCTCGGTTCGTCACCGAACGGGATGACCTTGGCGTCGGCCATGTCAGGTGCGCTCCTCACTGCGGGGCCCGGATACGGCATCCGCGACCCGGTCGACGGTACGGGCGAGGCTCTGGGGCGGAATCAGCCCGGGGGCACGGCTGCGGGCGAAGTCCGCGAAGGCGTCCGCGGTCGTGTACTTCGGTTGAAAGCCCAGTGTCTCGCGCATCTGGGTCGTCTCGACGACACGGCCGTGTGTCAGCAGCCGGATCTGCTCCGGCGAGAAGTCGGTCATCCCGACGGACCGCAGCGCCGAGCCGACCCAGGTGACGGCGGGCAGCAGCACGGGCACCGTGGGGCGGCCGAGCCGCCGGGCGGTCTGCGAGAGCAGCAGCACGCCGTCGCCCGCGATATTGAACGTGCCGCTGTTGAGGGTGCCGCGGCGGGCCTCGAAACAGGCGATCCGCAATACCTCCATCACATCGTCCTCGTGCACGAACTGCAGCCGCGGGTCGTAGCCGAAGACGGTGGGGAGGACGGGAAGGGAGAAGTAGTCGGCGAGCGGCGAATCGGCGCACGGGCCGAGGATGTTGGCGAAGCGCAGGACGGAGACGGCCACATCGGGGCGGCGCCGGGCGAAGCCGCGGACGTAGCCCTCGACCTCGACCGAGTCCTTCGCGAAGCCACCGCTGGGCAGCGACTTGGGCGGGGTGTTCTCGGAGAAGACGGCCGGGTCGCGGGGCGCGGAGCCGTACACACTGGTGCTGGACTTGACCACGAGCCGCGTGACCGCGGGCGCCTTCTGGCAGGCACCGAGCAGCTGCATGGTGCCGATGACGTTGGTCTCCTTGACCGTGCTCCTGCTGCCACGGGTCCCCAGAGCCGTGCCGGTGATGTCCATGTGCACCACGGTGTCGACGGCGTGCTCGGCGAGAACCTTCGCGATGGTGGACTGCCGGATGTCGGCCTGGACGAAGTCGGCCCCGCCCAGGTGGTGCTCGGGACGTACCGCATCCACCCCGATCACCCGGTCGACTTCGGGCTCACGCTGGATACGTCGTACGAAACGGCCTCCGAGTCGCCGGGCGACACCAGTGACGAGCACGACTTTGCCCAAGATCAGCGCCTTCCTTCCCACACCATCGGCCGCTCCGGGTTTATTCCCGTAGCGGTCACCGTATCGGGTGGGTGTTGCACTGCGGTGACCAGAGGATGCATACAGCTACATTTCCAGCCGGTCGCCGGATACCCATGACCTGAACCACCATCGGATATAACAACGCCGCCCTCCCACCGGCATGCGGTGAGAGGGCGGCGTGTCACGCTCAGCCGTCGCTTACTTCTTGTTGCGACGCTGGACGCGGGTGCGCTTGAGCAGCTTGCGGTGCTTCTTCTTCGCCATCCGCTTGCGCCGCTTCTTGATAACAGAGCCCACGACTACCCTCGCTCACTTCGAATCACTCGGTGCGGGGCGTCCGAGCCCACACTACCTACGTCGGCCCAGCCTACCCGCCGCCGAGTGAGGAACGTAATCCGAGGGATGGACGTCAGGCGGTCTCCACCCCCACATACGACTCTCGGAGATACTCGTGGACCGCCTGTTCCGGAACCCGGAAGGACCGCCCCACCCTGATCGCAGGCAGATGACCACTGTGCACCAAGCGGTACACGGTCATCTTGGACACGCGCATCACCGAGGCGACTTCCGCCACGGTAAGGAACTGAACCTCGTTCAGAGGCCTCTCGCCAGCAGCCATGACACACCTGAACCTTCCGCACATGACGGGCACCGGCTTCCCCTCCGGTGACTCCTCGTCCCTGTGCGCTCCTCCCCAGATTAGGGGCGTGTGATGCAAGTGGGGAAGAGGAGTAGCGTTCGGTCTCCTACTGTGACAGACACGCTCGATTGAGTACATAGCGAGTAAGCGGCCGGTAGTAATCGGACCGCACAGCGTCATCAAGTGGAACAGCGACGGACACCCGCCCCTCGGCCTCTCCGACGAAGAGCGCGGGATCGTCGGTGTCAGCCAGCCCGACGGCCTCGATTCCCAGCTGACCTGCTCCGCAGACCCATCCGTGGTCCCCGACGACGAGCGAGGGGAGCGGGGTACGGGCGTCCGCCGCGGCGGCGAGAGCGGTACGAACCGGGAGCGGTGAGTGGCTGTGTACGCCGGTCTCACTTCCGGAGCCTCGTACGCCGGGTTCTCGCACCATCGCGACTCCCCGTACGTAGTGAAGGTTGTACGTGCGTAGCCCGAACCGGGTCGTTATGTCGATACATCGCCCCTGCGCCGGGGTGAGGACAGGGCATCCCGCCGCCGAGAGAGCGGAGGCCAACGAGGCGTAGAAACCCAGGAGCCGGTGGGGGTGGCCGGTGCCGAGGAGGACCGGCGCGCGAGCGGCGGCAGCGGCGGCGAGCCGGCCGGCGAACGCGTCGAGCGCGGCCAGCGTACGGTCGGGGTCGATCACATCGGGGCCGGAAACATGCTCCGGATCGCCCGAGACACCGCACCGGTCGGCCATCAGCCGCAGCAGATCCGACTCCGCCCATGACTGTTCAGGATCGAGCCCCAGCCGTACGCGCGGGTCACCGGCGGCGAACAGACGATAGCTGCGCAGGCTCGTCTCCCGCGCGGTGGCCACGGCGCCCGCCAGCCGGGCCGCCAGCAGATGCGCACGCAGCGCTTCAGCACTCAACACGCCCCCGATGCTGTCCGACCGGGCCGCCTCCCGCCGGGGAACGGGGATAAGAGCCACCGTTGGCGTAGTGCCGCGTAACCTCCCGCGACGCAGCCGAAGCGCGGCCTGAGCACAGCCGAAGCGCGCACAGCCGAAGCGCGGTGCGGGGCCGGGCTGTTACGGGAGCAGCCCGTGGGCCGGGAAGACCGCGCGCCGCGTCGCCAGAATCGCCTGGTCCAGACGGTTCGCCGGGTCGTACCCACCGTCGGCGAAGTCCTGCCAGCGCACCTGGCGCCCGTCCGTCATCCGGGCCGGCGCCTGCTGCCGGGTCCGCGCGTACACCTGATGCCGCCAGTCCTCCGGCACCTCCGACTCCGGCGGAACCGGCCGCCCGGCTGCGATGGCCACCAAATGCGTCCAGCACCGGGGCACGACATCCACGATGGCGTAACCGCCTCCGCCCAGCGCCACCCAGCGCCCGTCGGCGTGCTCGTGCGCCAGCTCATGGCACGACTCCGCCACCGCCCGCTGTGCGTCCAGGCTGACCGCCAGATGAGCCAGCGGATCCTCGAAGTGCGTATCCGCCCCGTGCTGTGTCACCAGGGCCTGCGGCCGGAATGCCGCCAGCAACTCCGGGACCACCGCGTGGAACGCCCGCAGCCAGCCCTCGTCCGCCGTCCCGGCCGGCAGTGCCAGATTCACCGCGCTGCCCTCGGCGGCCTCGCCGCCCGACTCCTCCGGCCATCCGGTCTGCGGGAAGAGCGTCCGGGGATGCTCGTGCACCGAGATCGTCAGGACCCGCGGATCGTCCCAGAAGGCCGCCTGCACACCGTCACCATGGTGTACGTCCACATCCACGTACGCGACCCGCTCCGCGCCCAGCTCCAGCAGCCGGGCCACCGCGAGCGCGGCGTCGTTGTAGATACAGAAGCCCGACGCGCTGCCCGGCATCGCGTGGTGCAGCCCGCCCGCGAAGTTCACCGCGTGCAGCGCCTCGCCGCGCCACACCGCATCGGCCGCACCCACCGACTGGCCTGCGATCAGCGCGGACGCCTCGTGCATTCCCTCGAAGGCGGGATCGTCCTCGGTACCCAGCCCGTACGAGCCGTCCGCGGACTTCGGATCCGCCGACACCCGGCGTACCGCGCTGATGTAGTCCGATCGGTGGACGAGCCGCAGTGTGGAGTCCCCGGCCGACTTGGCGGCCACCACCTCCACCGCCCGGTCCAGCCCGTACGCCTCCACCAGGCGCATGGTCAGCGCGAGCCGGACCGGATCCATCGGATGTCCGGGCCCGAAGTCATAGCCCGTTACTGCCTCGTCCCACATCAGCTGTGCACGGCCGCTCATATGCGCCACCGTATCGGGTTGATTCAGGCCCGAACGATCGGGCGTACAGGAGTGTCACGAGCACCAGGAGCATCGGTACGAGCATCGCGCCCCGGTAGTTCCACGCGTCACCCAGCGCCCCCACGAGCGGTGAGCCGACGAGAAAGCCGACATAGTTGAAGATATTGAGCCGCGCGACGGCGGCATCGGAGGCACGGGCGCCGTGACGTTCACCGGCGTGCCGCCCCGCTGCCGCGAAGGTCTGCGGCACGATCACGGACAGCCCGAAGCCGAGCATGGTGAACCCGAGCATGCCGGCCCAGGCGTCGGGCGCCGCTGCCACCACGGCGAAGCCGCCGGCAGCGAGCACTGTCCCGCCCCGCACCACCGCGACCGCCCCGAAGCGCCGCACACCCCGGTCCCCGACCGCCCGCCCGAGCAGTGTGGTCACCATGTAGACGTTGTACGGGACCGTGGCGAGCTGCTCGGAGCTGCCGAGCACGTCCTGCAGGTATTTCGCGCTCCAATTGGCGACGGTCGAGTCACCGATGTACGCACATGCCATCACCAGGCACAGCGGCATCAGCAGTTTCATACAAACGACGGGCGCGGGCCCCGGCCCCTTGTGGGGCTCCGGGGTGTCCTGGTCGGCGTACCAGCGGCCCGCCACCAGAGCTCCGGGGATGAGTACGCCGATCACCGGGCCGTACAGCTCCATGAGGGACAGGTTCCAGTGCGCGCCGGCCCAGGCGAGCGAGGCGCCGATGATTCCTCCGAGGCTGTACGCGGCGTGGAAGCCCAGCATGATGCTGCGGCCGTATGACCGCTGGAGGCTGACCCCGAGCATGTTGATGGACGCGTCGAGGCCGCCGACAGCCAACCCGAACACGGCGAGTGCGGCCGCGAGTTGCCACAACTCATGGCCCTCACCGACGGCGAGGAGCGCGAGCAGTACCAGCGGCTGGGCCGACCTCAGCACGGCACTCGGCCGTACGCGCCGGACAAGCCGCTCGGTCGCGACGCTTCCCGCACCCGCGAGGACCGGTACGGCGGCCAGGACTGCAGGCAGCAGTGCGTCCGATACGTCGTAGCGGTCCTGGATCGCAGGAATCCGCGTCACCAGCAGCGCAAAGGCCACACCCTGTGCCAGGAAGCCGACCGCCAACGAGACCCTGCCGTGCCGCAGCGCTGCATCCATGGCCGGGGAGCGTACGGCCAGGCGCTACTACTGGGTAGGCAGAACCAGCGGTAATTGCGCCGCCCCGGACTCCGCACACGGCGGGGCGTATGCCGATCGTCTCGGCGGCACACAGGTGCTGTTGGGGGCCGGTAGTTGGCAGTGGTTTTTTGTTCTGAACGCAGAAATGCCTCAACCCCCAAGCGTGGCTTGGGGGTTGAGGCCAATGATTGTTCGGCGGCGTCCTACTCTCCCACAGGGTCCCCCCTGCAGTACCATCGGCGCTGAAAGGCTTAGCTTCCGGGTTCGGAATGTAACCG
>NZ_JBEXKU010000020.1:0-85447 GCF_040609575.1 Streptomyces sp. NPDC004647
CGGCGGCCGGATCGTCTTCGAGGGCACCCCCGCCGACCTCGTCGCCACCCGCTCCACCCTCACCGGCGAGCACCTCGCGGCCTACGTCCGCACCTGACCCAGGCCCTCACGGACACCGTAAGACGCGTTCTCTCATCCGTTTCGACGGCTGTCGACGTCGTCGACGGGATGGCCGGCTTGCCGGTGAACTTGCTGCTCGACCACGGCCAGCAGTTCGTCCGCAAGGCTTTGAACGGGCCCTTGACCGGAGGAACCGCGGTCCTTTGATCCTGCTGACGAGTTACCAGACCCCGCTGTACCGATACGACAACGCCGAGCACCTCGATGCCTGGCTGGCGTCGACCGAGCGGCAGGAAGTTCTCGCTGAAGGCGAGAAGTTCAACGATTTCAAACTGAGCAAGATCGACAACTCGTTCGGCAGTTGGTTCGCCTTCGAAGAGAACGGCAAGGAAGCGCCGCCACCCTCGGAAACCAAAACCTCCATCGCGGTCTGGGTTGGCTTGTACCCGACCGTTGTGCTGCTGACGCTCGCCCTGTCGCCGCTGCAGATGCCGCTCTGGCTCGGGCTGCTCGTGGGCAACCTGCTTTCGAGCTTCGTCATGAGCTTCCTCACGATGCCCTACTACGTGAACCGTTTGCTCAAGCGGTGGTTGCGGCCGTCACCGGACGAACCGGCGGCGAAGACCAACCTCGTCGGCCTCGGCATCGTCGCCGCGGTGACCGTGTTCTGGGGCGTTGTCTTCTACGTCGTTACAACCCAGATCTGGACGCTGCCCTGACCTGGAAGACTGATGAAGATGTTGGGTTCCGGCCTCGCCGCGCCTGCGACGGGGCCGGACTCGTTGTCGTGGTTCAAGCGAGCAGCCGAGTATGCCGCCGCAGGTCTTGGCCTCGGCGGTCATGTTGCAGTCGCTGCACAGACTGTCGGACTTCGAGACGGTCCAGGAGTTGCGTCGGCTGCGGCCCGCGGTGCTGGTCGCAGATACCGGCTACGGCGCGAACGCCCCGATTCGACCCCGCTGGTGCGGGCCGGAGCAGAACACCGCTCCGACCGGGGCCGGAGCGGTGAGGCAGACGAGACCGAGCTGTACGCCGGGTTCTGTCTCCGCCGGACCTCGCGGCCCGGTGGGAGGCGGCCATCCATCTAGGGCCGGCGTTGCCGCCGGTCTCGTGCGGTCTACCCGCGGACTCGGGCGAGCAGCCCTCGATCGTCCGCGCAGGGCCTTCTTCCGACGGCCCCTCTTGACCTTGCTCCAGGTGGGGTTTACCGAGCCGTCCGAGTCACCTCGGACGCTGGTGGTCTCTTACACCACCGTTTCACCCTTACCGAGGGCCGAAGCCCCCGGCGGTCTGTTTTCTGTGGCACTGTCCCGCGGGTCACCCCGGGTGGGCGTTACCCACCACCTTGCTCTGTGGAGCCCGGACGTTCCTCGGCGGGATCCGAAGATCCCGACGCGGCCGCCCGCTCGGCTCGTCTGCCGTGATGACCATGCTACCCGCCGGTTTGGGCGTGCTCGTACGAACCGGCAGTCCGAGCGCGGAAGAGAAACGGGCGGAGAACTCGACGGCCGTGGCGTACCACCGGGCGCAGGCCGTAGTCAGGGAGACAGGCCGGGCCATGGGGACAGGCCGGGGGTCATGGGGACAGACCGTGGGCCATTAGGCTGCGGCGCGGGCTCGCGCCCCCGTCCCGTCTTGCGAAGGAGATCCACCGTGCTCGTGCTGTTGCCGCCGTCCGAAGGAAAGAAGGAGATCCACCGTGCTCGTGCTGTTGCCGCCGTCCGAAGGAAAGGCCGTCGGCGGTTCCGGGGCGCCGCTGAGGCCTGAAGGACTGTCGCTGCAGGGGCTGGGCCCGGCGCGGGCCACCGTGCTCGAGGAGCTGGTCTCGCTGTGCACGGCCGATGAGGAGAAGGCGCGGACCGTACTCGGGCTGAGCGAGGGGCTTCGCGGCGAGGTGGCCAAGAACGCGGCGCTCCGGACCGCGGCAGCCCGGCCCGCCGGGGAGATCTACACCGGCGTGCTGTACGACGCCCTGGACCTCGCCTCCCTCGACGCCGCCGGACGCAAGCGGGCCCAGCGCACGCTGCTGGTCTTCTCAGGGCTGTGGGGTGCCGTTCGGATCGGCGACCGGATTCCCTCGTACCGCTGCTCGATGGCGGTGAAGCTGCCCGCGCTGGGCGCCCTCGGGGCGTACTGGCGTACGCCGATGGCTGAGGTCATGCCCGAGGCCGCCGGCGACCGGCTCGTACTGGATCTGCGGTCCTCGGCGTACGCGACCGCATGGAGGCCGAAGGGCGAGGTCGCCGGGCGTACGGCGACGGTGCGCGTGCTGCACTCGCAGATCGTGAACGGGGTGGAGAAGCGGTCGGTGGTCAGCCACTTCAACAAGGCCACGAAAGGACGGCTGGTCCGCGACCTGCTGGTGGCGGGCGCCGAGCCGAAGGGGCCGGCGGAGCTGGTGGAACTGCTGCGAGAGCTCGGGTACGCGGTGGAGGCGGAGGCCCCCGCGAAGGCCGGTAAGGCGTGGCAGCTCGATGTGGTGGTCAGCGAGATTCACTGACAGTCGCGGGGGCTCGGGGCAGGGGCTCGGGGCAGGGGCTCGGGGCAGCTATCGCTGATGTCGCACGCTGCCGCCGGACTTGCCGGTGTTGCGCTCCGCCGCTGCGGTCGCTGTGCGTCGCGCTGTCGTGTTGCGCTGTCGTGTTGCGCCGCTGCGCTGTCGTTGCTATCGCCGCTATCTCCACACTGACATGACGAGGTTGCGCATGATGCAACACTCGTTGCGCATCGCGCTGCCTGCAAGCAGGATGACCCGCATGACGTTCTCCGTGCTCGGCCTCGCTCCCGTCATCCCCATCGTGGTCCTGGACGACGCCGCCGACGCCGTACCTCTCGCCCGCGCGCTGGTGGCAGGCGGACTGCCCGCGATCGAGGTCACCCTGCGGACGCCCGCCGCCCCGGCCGCGATCCGGGCGATCGCCGACGAGGTGCCGGGCGCCGTCGTCGGCGCGGGCACGGTGATCTCCCCCGAGGATGTCGGCACAGCACTCACCGCCGGTTCCCGCTTTCTGGTCAGCCCCGGCTGTACGGACCGGCTGCTCGACGCGATGCAGGCGTCGGGAGTGCCGTTCCTGCCGGGGGTCTCGACCACCTCCGAGGTCGTCGCCCTGCTGGAGCGCGGGATCACGGAGATGAAGTTCTTCCCTGCGGAGGCGGCCGGTGGGACGGCGTATGTGAAGTCGCTCTCCTCACCGCTCCCCCGGGCCCGCTTCTGCCCGACCGGCGGGATCAGCGCGGACTCGGCGCAGTCCTACCTGGCCCTGCCGAATGTCGGCTGCGTCGGCGGTACGTGGATGCTGCGGCCGGACGCGCTGCGGGCCAAGGACTGGGCCCGGGTCGAGCGACTGGCCCGCGAGGCCGCTTCGCTGGAACCCGGTCGCCGCCTGAGCCCTGAGCCCTGAGCGCCACAGCGCCTGAGCCCTGACGCCTGACGCGCACGGCAGTCCGGCAGACCCCGCCCCGAGCCGGCACCGAGCCGTCGTCAGCCGGTGCTCACCGCAGGTGGCTCGTATCGTTCAGCAGCCTCAACGACGCGTTGCCGTCCGCGTAGTACGCCACAGCGGAGATCGACGCCGCCGAGAGTTCCATCCGGAACAGGGATTCCGGCGGCGCGCCCAGGGCCAGTCGGACGAGCGTCTTGATCGGCGTGACATGGGTGACCAGCAGCACCGTACGGCCCGCGTAGCGCGCGAGGAGCTTGTCGCGGGAGAGCGCGACCCGGCGGGCCACCTGCGTGAAGCTCTCCCCACCGCCTGTCGGCACGGCCTTCGTCGAGGCCAACCAGGCGTCCAGGTCGGCCGGATAGCGGTCCCGTACCTCGGCGAACGTCAGTCCCTCCCACGCCCCGAAATCGGCCTCCCGCAGCCCTTCGTCGATGCGGACCTCGAGTCCGAGCCGCGCGGCCACCGCGTCCGCCGTCTCACGGCAGCGGCGCAGCGGCGAGCTGACGATCGCCTGGATCGTGCCGCGGGCGGCGAGTGCCGCGGCGATCTGTTCGGCCTGGCGGCGGCCCGCGGGCGAGAGCTCCGGGTCGGAACCGCCGCTGCCGGAGAAGCGCTTCTGCGGGGTGAGCGCGGTCTCCCCGTGGCGGAGCAGTACGAAGGTGGTGGGCGCGCCCAGATCCGCGGAGGCGCCCCAGCCGGGGGCGGCTTTCTCCTCAGCGAGCGGCTCTGGGGCGAAAGCGGGACTGTCCGGTGCCAAGGACGGACTGTCCGGTGCCGCGGAAACGGAACTGTCCAGTGCCGCGGAAGCGGGGCTGTCCAGTGCCGCCGTCGACCGCGACGCCTGCCACTTCTCGCCCCGCTTGCCCGCGTCCATCGCCTCGTTCGCGAGCCGGTCCGCGTGCTTGTTCTTCTCGCGCGGGATCCACTCGTACGTGACCTGGTCCGGCGGGAGGATCGTCTTCGCCTCGGCAGCCAGAGGGCGCATGTCCGGGTGCTTGATCTTCCAGCGGCCGCTCATCTGCTCGACGACGAGTTTGGAGTCCATCCGGACCCGGACCGTGGCCTCGGGGTCGAGGGCGTGGGCGGCCCGCAGGCCGGCGATCAGGCCGCGGTACTCGGCGACATTGTTCGTCGCCGTCCCGATGTGCTCCGCGACCTCGGCGAGCGGTTCACCCGTCGTCGCGTCGAGGACGACGGCGCCGTAGCCCGCGGGCCCCGGGTTACCCCGGGAGCCGCCGTCCGCCTCCACGATGAAGCGTCGACTCATCGGGCTTACAGCCCCGACTCGGGCGTACGGACCAGAATGCGGCGGCAGTTCTCGCACCGCAGGACCTCGTCCGGCGCCGCCGCCCGCACCTCGTTGACCTCGGTGATATTGAGCTCCAGACGGCAGCCCTCGCAGCGCCGCTGGAAGAGCCGGGCCGCTCCCACGCCGCCCTGCTGCGAGCGCAGCTTCTCGTAGAGCTTGAGCAGGTCGGCCGGGACGGAGGCGGCCAGGACCTCGCGCTCCTTGGTGGCCCTCGCGATCTCCGCGTCGATCTCCACCTGGGCCGCGTCCCGCCGCGCCACCGCGTCGGAGACCTTGGCCTGTACGGACTCCACCCGCCCGGTCAGCTCACGGGCCCGGTCCTGGGCCGACTCGCGGCGCTCCATCACCTCGAGGACGACGTCCTCCAGGGCGCCCTGCCGCTTGGCGAGGGAGGCGATCTCGTGCTGGAGGTTCTCCAGGTCCTTCGGTGAGGTCACCGCTCCGGAGTCGAGTCGCTGCTGGTCGCGGGCGGCGCGCTGGCGCACCTGGTCCACGTCCTGCTCCGCCTTCGTCTGCTCACGGGCGGTGTCGCTCTCCTCGGTCTGGGCGGCGACCAGCAGGTCGCGCAGCTGCACGAGGTCGGCGTTCTGGGTGTCGATCTCCGTGTGCTCCGGGAGGCTCCTGCGCTTGTGCGCGAGCTGCGAGAGGCGGAGGTCGAGGCCCTGGACGTCGAGCAGTCGGATCTGGTCGGCGGGCGCGGCGTTCAGCTTGGGGCTCCTGGGGTGTGGGTGTGGGCGGCGTCCGGAGGGGCGCTCGAAGCGCTCGTCGGAAGGGCGGCGACGGTGGGGTTCCCCATGCCGGAGGCGAGGGGAGGGTGGGACGCGTGGGCGGTCCAGGGGTCGGTGACCGTACGGGAGATGTGGGTGCGGAGGTTCCAGCCGTTCCGGTCGGAGATTTCGTCGAGTTGGGCGGCGGCCTGCTCGATCCAGGGCCACTCGGTGGCCCAGTGTGCCGCGTCCAGCAGCGCGGGCCCGCCCTCGGGCGACGCCGCAGCCTGCTGCTGTGCCTCGGACGCCGGGTGGTGGCGGAGATCGGCTGTCAGGTAGACGTCCACGCCCGCCCGCCGTACGTCCTCGAACAGGCTGTCGCCGGAGCCGCCGCAGACCGCGACCGTACGGACCGTACGGGCCGGGTCACCCGCGATACGGATACCCTGCGCGGTCGCGGGCAGCCTGGCGGCGGCCCGCTCGGCGAACGCCTCCAGAGTCAGCGGCTCGTCGAGCTCGCAGATCCGTCCGAGGCCGCGGCGGCCGCCGGGGTCGGTCGGGTCCGGCACGAGCGGGCCGGTGACACGCAGGTCCAGGGCACCGGCGAGGGCGTCGGAGACACCGGGGTCGGCGCGGTCCGCGTTGGTGTGCGCGACATGCAGACCGATGTCGTTCTTGATGAGCAGGTGCACGACGCGGCCCTTGAAGGTGGACGCCGCGACCGTCGTCGTACCGCGCAGATAGAGCGGATGGTGGGTGACGAGCAGGTCGGCGCCGAGCTGCACGGCCTCCTCGGCGACCTCCTGGACAGGGTCGACGGCGAACAGGACGCGGGTGACATCGGCGTCCGGGTCCCCGCAGACAGTGCCGACAGCGTCCCACTCCTCGGCCCGCTCCGGCGGCCAGAGGGCGTCGAGGGCGGCGATGACTTCAGACAGAGCGGGCACGGGTCAGAGGTTACCTCCCAGCCGTGCCCGGCAGCACTGCCGCTCCTTCGCCAGGTGACTTCGCCGGGTGACTCCCCCGCTTGTCTCCCCGTCCCCCTCCCTACTTCACAAGACGGGACGGATGGAGAACACGGTCGGCGCGATCTTGGAGAGCTCGTCACTTTGAGCGGCTCCGTCGCAGGAGGCACAACCGGCCCCGGCCCCTCAGTTGAATCGCCGCACAGCCACCCGTCTGTGTGAAGCAGCTGCCGCTGTCGTTGTCCGGCTCGACATGCGAAATTACCTTCGGTCGGCGGAGGTGACCCCCGATGACGGCCTGTGCCATCGAGACCGCCGCGGACTGCGGCACCGTGAGACCGGCAGCGCTGACGATCGCGGCGGACGGTTCGTACGCTGCGCGGCTCGCGGCGGGTGCGGAGACCGGGAACTGGTTCCCGGAGCGCTGGACGCTGGAAGGCCCGGAGCCGTACGCCGTACCGCTGCCCGGCAACCAGCCCGAGGAGCCGGACAGCCAACTGCTGCCGCTCGCCGACGGGCGCGTGCTGATCCGGCGCCGCGTGGCCGACCGGTACGGCCTCGCGCTGCTCTACCCGACCGGTCGCGGCACCGGTGAACTGCCGCTCGGCGAGGTCGAGTGCGAGCGGCTGACGCTGCTGCCGCCCTCGCCCGACGGCTCCACCGCGTACGCCCTCGTGCCCGGCCCCCGTACCACCGCCCTGTGGCTGGTGCACGGGGGCGCCTTCGGCCCGGAGCGGGTCGCCGAGCTGACCGGCCGGTGCACGGGCGGTGCCTGGCTGGACCGTACGGGCCGGATACTGGCCCTCGACCAGGAGGTGGACGGGCTGGTGAAAGCCGTCACCGTGGACCTGGAGCGGGGCGGCGAGACGAGCCCGCTGCTGCAGATCACCGAGAAGAGCAACGACCGTCTGCTGATGGCCGATCCGGACAGCGGGCTGCTGCTCGTACGTTCCGACGCGGCCGGTCACGACCGGCTGGGCTGGGGCGTGCTCGGCGGTACCCGGCCCATCCGCTTCCCGGAGGCGCTGCGGCTCGCGGACGCGGCGGTGACGCCCTTCGCCATTCAGCCGGGGCAGGTGCTGATGCCGGAGAGCTGTGCGGTGGCGCTGCGGATCGACGGGGCGGCCGGCAGCTGGGTGGGCGTATGGCATCCGTCGGGGCGGCAGTTGAGGCAGCTCGCAGCACCGGAAGGCTGGCTGGCGGGGGCGGGGCTGTGGACACGCGAGGGCGAGTTGCGGCTGCCGTACGCGACGGCGGAGGTGCCGTGCGGGCTGGCACGGATGACACCGCCCGAGCCCCGGCCGGGGGCAGCGGCAGTCCCCGTTCCGGGAGTGGGAGCAGGAGCAGGAGCGGGAGGAGCGAGGCCGGGCTCTGCGTCGGAACGCGAGCCGGGGGCTGGGCGCCCGGCGGAAGCGGCGCCTGCGCGGGAACCCGGACCGGGGGCGGGCAGTCGGGAGGAGTCAACGCCTGGGCCTGCGCAAGCACCCGGACGGGCTGTGGGAAGCCGGGCGGACGCTGCGCCGCTTGCGCCGGAACGCGAACCCGGAGCCGGGGCGGAAGCAGGTCCTGCGCCGGAACGCCAACAGGGGGCGGGCGCCCCGGCCGAGTCGGGGCCCGTGCCTGCGCGGGAACGCCAACCGGGTGTGTGGACCCGGGCGGAGCCTGCGCCGGAACGCGAGCCGGGAGCCAGCGCGGAAGCAGGTCCTGCGCCGGAACGAGAACCGGGGGTGGCGACCGGGGCCGAAGCGGGGCCTGCGCGTGTGTCTGCACCCAGGTTCGTACGTGTGTCGGCGCGGGGACCCGTACAGCTGCCTGCGCCGCGTCCGGTGCGGGCGCCGGCGCGGGGACCCGTGCAGGTATCCGCGCAGGGGCCCGTGCGGGTGCCTGCTCGGCGGCCGCTACAGATGCCACCGGAGCCCGTGCGGGTGCCCGCGCCAGGCCCTGCGCCGGGCCCTGCGCCGGGCCCCGTGCCGGGCCCCGCGCCGAAGGCGAGGTCGGGGGCGAGGTCGGGGTCGGGGGCGCGACGTGCGCCCGTATCGGCGCCGGAGGCTTCGCCCGGAAGGGGGCGCGGAACTGCGCCGGAGGTGTGGCCCGCTCCGTTCGAAGGACGCGCCGTGGCCCTGACGACCACGGCGTGGACCGCCCCGGAGTCGGACACGGCCGCCGCCGCTGCTCCGGCCGACAGCAACCAGCCCGACGACAGCTCGCCCGAAATGCACCAGCCCGACGGGTATTCGGCAGGCAAGGACCCGTCCGGCACCCTGCCCCTGCGGCCCGTCCCCTTGCAGCAGGCGCCTATGGCCGGAAACCAGTAACCGCACGCCCCGCCGACCGCACGAACCCGGTAGCTGCACGATCATCATCCTGGTTAGACTGAGGCGGGGGCTACGCAACCGTACCGGTCGGGCACCGACCGGTACTCAACGGTCACTCGTGGAGAGCCGGTTGGTGCTGGTGCGCGTTGCAATGACCCCATGCGCACAGCAGAGAGCGATTCGACGGGGTGGATTCCCAGATGTCCGAGACACGGACCGACACGAACCAGGCGCGCCCACAGGGAGCTGCTGCCCAGGCCTCAGCGAGCGCGGGCAGGCACCGGGGCCCGGCCGCGTCCGAGGACGCCCAGTCCTCGGCCCACGGCCGTCACCGCAGGCCGGCTCAGGACCAGGGGTCCTGAGCCGGAGCAGCGCTGAAATGGCCGGGGCCGGAAGCGAGATCGAGATCACGAGCTTCCGGCCCCGGCCTTTTCCGTACCGGTACGGGTACGGGTACGGGTACGGGTACGGATATGAATACGGGTGCGGTGGCCGGCACCGCCCAGGCCTTCCGGCGCCGATCTCGCGGCGCCGCTTCCCGACGCCGACGGTCAACCCCGTTTGAGGCCGAGGATTTCCGCCGCCGCGAAGGTCTCGTCCGGTCGGCGTTCCGCGTAGTACGGAGTCAGCAGCTCGTCCAGTTCACCGTGGCTGAAGACCTCCTTCGCCGTGTCGAACTTGGCTGCCACCCTGGGGCGTTCGACGATCGCGACCATCCCGCCGTGCACGACGAACACCTGGCCGTTGACCTTCGCGGCGGACGGTGAGGCGAGATAGCCGACGAGCGGCGAGACGTGCTCGGGGGCGAGCGCGTCGATTCCGCCGTCCCCCGGCACTTCGCCCGCTCCCGTTGCCGGAATGCCCGCGAAGACGTCCGCGGTCATCCGCGTCCGGGCACGGGGGCAGATGGCGTTGGCCGTCACTCCGTACTTGCTCAAGCCGAGCGCCGTCGAGGTGGTCAGCCCGACGATCCCGCCCTTGGCGGCCGCGTAGTTGGGCTGGCCCGCCGACCCGGCGAGGAACGCCTCAGAGGAGGTGTTGACGATCCGCCCGTAGACCGGTCCGCCCGCCGCCTTGGACCGTTCACGCCAGTACGCGGCCGCGAAGTGCGTGGTGTTGAAGTGGCCCTTCAGATGGACGCGGATCACCGAGTCCCACTCGTCCTCGGTCATCGAGAACACCATCCGGTCGCGCAGAATGCCCGCGTTGTTGACCAGGATGTCGAGCGATCCGTAGGTGTCGACGGCCAGTCGGACCAGCGCGCGGGCCTGTTCAAAGTCGGCGACGTCGCCGAGGTGGGCCACGGCCTGGCCGCCCGCGGCCCGGATCTCCGCGACGACCTCCTCGGCGGGCGCGGCCGATGCCTCGCCCGATCCGTCCCGCCCCGGCTGTCCGAAGTCGTTGACCACGACATCGGCTCCCAGCCGTGCCAGTTCGAGCGCCTCTGCGCGGCCGAGACCGCGCCCCGCGCCGGTGACGATCGCAGCCCTGCCCGAGAGCGGCAGCCCCTGCCCAGCCATGACCCGCTCCCTCAGATCTCGACGCAGGTGCGCAGCGCCTCGCCGGTGCGCATCTGATCGAGCGCGTCGTTGATCTCGGCGAGCTGGATCCGGTGCGTGATGAGCCCTTCGAGGTCGATACGGCCCGCCCGCCACAGGGCAATGGCCCGCTCGTACGACCGGAGCACGTCGCCGCCCCCGTACAGCGACGGCAGGATCCGTTTTTCGTCGAAGAACAGCTCGAACATATTGACGTGGAAGAGGTCGTCCATGGCGCCCGCGCCGACGACGCAGAGGGTGCCCCCGCGGCGCGTGGTCTCGTACGCCGTGCGGGCGGTGGCGGACTTGCCGACGACCTCGAAGACGTAGTCGAAGCCCTCGCCGCCGGTGATACGGGCTTTGGCGTCGGCCAGTTCCTCCGGCGACACGGCCTCCGTGGCGCCGAACCGCAGCGCGGCCTCGCGGCGTGCCGCGACCGGGTCGACGGCGACGATCTGCGCCGCTCCGGACGCCCGCGCGCCCTGGATGGTGCTGATGCCGACGCCGCCGCAGCCGAGCACGGCGACGGAAGAACCGGCCTCCACCTCGGCGGTGTTGAGCGCGGCGCCGAGCCCGGTGGTGACCCCGCAGCCGATGAGGGCCGCGATGTCGTACGGGACGTCGTCCGGGATCGGCACGGCGGCCCCGGCGCCGACGACGACCTCCTCGGCGAACGTACCGGTGCCGGCGAAGCCGAATACGTCCTCGGGACTGCCGCCGGGGCGCTTGAAGTTGGGGGTGCCGGCGTTCAGGAAGCCGGCCAGGCAGAGGTGGCCCTGGCCGCGCTTGCAGGACGGGCACGCGCCGCAGGCGGGCAGCCAGCAGACCAAAACGCGGTCGCCCTGCTGGACGCTCGTGACCCCGTCACCGACGTCGATGACCTCGCCCGCACCCTCGTGGCCGGGGACGAAGGGGGCCGGCTGGGGCAGCACGCCGTTCATCGCGGACACATCGGAGTGGCACAGCCCGGTGGCCCGGATACGCAGCTTGACCTTCCCCGGGCCGAACCCCACCGTCTCGACGTCGTCGAGGACGTCGAGCTTGTCCTGGCCTATCTCGTGCAGTACGGCTGCGCGCACGGTGTGCTCCCTTCCGTTCCTGTTGAGGCGTTGCCGAGTTCTCCTGTCGAGGCGCTGCCGATGCCTCCTGCTGATGCGTCTGGTGCGTTGCCGACGTCGCCTGTCGAGTCCTGTCGCCTGTCGAGTCCTGTCGCGGCGCTGCTGACCGGCTTCGGGTCAGGAGTGTTCGACCACGGTGTCGGCGAGGACCGGCGCGTCGTCCCGGTCCACAGCGGTCACCGACACCTGGATGCGCTGCTCCTCCTGCCACATCCGGATGCGCAGCGTCTCGCCCGGATAGACGACCCCGGCGAAGCGGGTCGTGTACGCGCGGACGCGGGACACGTCGCCGTCCAGCGCCGTGTCCACGACGGCCTTGAGCGTGATGCCGTACGAGCACAGGCCGTGCAGGATCGGCCTGTCGAAGCCGGCGAGCTTGGCGAACTCCGGGTCGGCGTGCAGCGGGTTCCAGTCGCCGGAGAGCCGGTAGAGCAGCGCCTGATCCTCGCGGATGGGGCGCTGGACGGTCCGGTCCGGCTCGCGGTCCGGGAGCTCGAGGCGGTCGGAGGGGCCGCGCTCACCGCCGAAACCGCCCTCGCCGCGTACAAAGATCTTCGTGTCGCTGGTCCACAGCGGCCCGTCCTCGTCGGCCGCGGCAGAGCGCAGCACGATGACGGCGGCCTTCCCCTTGTCGTAAACGGCCGCGATCCGGGAGGTCTGGACGGCGGTGCCGTTCACCGGGATGGGCCGGTGCAGTTCGATGTGCTGGCCGCCATGCAGGACGGCGGCGAGGTCGACGTCGATGCCGGGCGAGGAGAGCCCGCCGGCCGCGGCAAGGGCGCCTCCGGCGACGGTCGCGAAGCTGGGCAGGACGTGCAGTCCGTTCTCCAGGGTGTAGCGGAGCTCGTCGGGGTCGGTGGCCGGGCTGTGCTTGTCGGGATCCGAACCCGCCCCGACGCCGAGGTGGTAGAGCTGGATGTCCTTGTGGTTCCAGGCGAGGTCCGTCTTGCTGGGCTCGGCCGAGAGGGCCTGTCCGACGTCGATGGGCATCGGGGTGCTGCTCCTTCGCCACGGTGGGTGCGGTGCGGTACGGGAGACCCCGGCACGGCCGTCCGCACCGTCGGCCGCACCGGGGTCGTATCCGGTCGGCCGGAAGGCGCGCCGGCGCCGTTCGGCGACCTCGTGCCCGTTGAGTGCCTGTTGCGCATGTCCCGCCTGCCTGCCTCGGGGGCAGACCGGCGCTCCTTGCGAAACGGGCCCTAGAACGCGTTCTAGCCGATGGCACCCATATATAACGCACCCCTCATCCGTTGGGAAGAGTGCTGACGGTGCGTCAGGTTTGGGTGTCGTGACCTTTGTGCGTGTACGGCATGGCCCGGTGCGGCGGACACAAGCGGGAGGCCGTCGCCACCGCTGTCGCTGCCCCGCCGCCGTGGTCGCCGTCCGCTGCCGCCGCCGCTGTCTCTGCCACTGCTGCTGCCGGCGCCGCTGTCTCTGCCGCTACCCCCGCCGCCGCTGCCGCTGCCGTGGTCGCTGCCGCCAGGTGCTCAGGTCCGCAGATACGACGCGCCATTGAGGTCGAGTACCGCCCCCGAGCTCCACTGTGCCTGGGGCGACGCGAGCCACAGCACCGCCGCCGCGATCTCGTCGGTACCGGCGACACGTCCGAACGGGCTCTGTGCGCGGATCTCCTCGCCCTCCGGGCCGGTCAGCCGGTGGGCCACCCGGTCGGTCTCGATGAAGCCCGGCGCGACGGAAGCGACGGTGATGCCGTACCGGGCGAGGGCGACGGCCAGGGACTGGCCCAGGGCGTGCACTCCGGCCTTCGTGGCGGCGTACGCGGGGTGGTCGGGCTCACCGCGGAAGGCGCCGCGCGAGCCGACGTTGACGATACGGCCGCCCGTGCGCTGGGCGATCATCCGTTGGGCGGCGGCATGGCTCACGTTCGCCGTGCCCACCAGATTGACGGCCGCGTGCCGCTGCCAGAGGGCCGACCACTCGGCGAAGGGGGTGGCGGCCGGCGGGTGCGGGATCATGATGGCGGCATTGTTGACCAGCACGTCGATACCGCTGAGCGCGCCCGCCGCCGCTTCCACGAACAACGCCGCCTGCTCCGGGTCGGCCAGGTCGCCGCTCACCAGCGCGTGCCCCGTACCCGGAAGGCCCGCGACGGTGGCCTCGGCCTTGTCGCGGCTGGCGCCGTAATGCACGGCGACATGATCGCCATTGGCGGCGAAGGCATGGGCCACGGCGCGCCCCAGCCCGCGCGCGGCGCCGGTGACCAGGACGCGGCGGCCGCTCTCCGGGAAGTCGGGGACAACGGGCTCCGGCTCCGGCTCGGGCTCCATCAGGTCCGGCTCGGGGAGTGGGGCGGCGACGGCTCCCGCCGGGGCGGTTTCCGGTGTGCTTTCCGAGGCGGGCGATGCCATGGCGCGCATTCCTCTCCTTGCGAGGGTTCCGGGCTCTTCCAGCCTATGAGCCCGCCGGGCCCGCGTCCGTACGGCGCCCCACCCGCAACCCGCCGCGACCGATCCGGCAGCATGGGCGACCGGAGCCGCACCCATGAGGCAGCACGCATGCGGCCGCATCCATGAGGCCGCAGGTGAGGCAGCACGCATGAGGTCACACGCATGAGGCCGCACCCGTGAGGCCGACGACGGCCGTACGAGCCGCCGGACCGCGAGACCAGGAGGAAGCCCCCGATGACGCAGGCGAGCATCAAGCCCCACCCCGACGTACTCGCGGCGTTCGAAGCGGCCAAGGGCTTCATGCCGGCCGACGAGGGGCTCGCGCTCTACGCCGCGGCCACCGAGGCGGCCCTGCTCGGCCTCCCGCTCCTCGAGGTCGGTACGTACTGCGGCCGCTCCACCATCCTCATCGCCGCAGCCGCCCGCGAGGCGGGCACCGTCGCCGTCACCGTCGACCACCACCGCGGATCCGAGGAGCAGCAGCCGGGGTGGGAGTACCACGACAGGGACGTCGTGGACCCCGAGGTCGGCCGGATGGACACCCTGCCCACCTTCCGCCGCACCCTCCACCGCGCGGGCCTGGAGGAACACGTGGTCGCGGTCGTCGGCAGGTCCCCGCAGGCCGCCGCCCTCTGGGGCAAGCGGCTCGGGCTCGTCTTCATCGACGGCGGCCACACCGACGAGCACGCCGCCGCCGACTACGAGGGCTGGGCCCCGCACGTCGCGCCCGACGGCCTCCTCCTCATCCACGATGTGTTCGCGGACCCGGCCGACGGCGGCCAGGCGCCGTACCGCATCTACCGCCGCGCGCTGGAGTCCGGCGCGTTCACCGAAGTCTCCGCGACCCGCTCCCTCCATGTCCTGCGGCGTACCGCCCCGGGCATCTGAGCGGCCCCGCTAGCATCGGCAACGTGTCGAACGGCTGCCCTCCCCCCACTCCGCGCCGCCCCAGCGGCCGCGCCCTCCTCATCGCTTTTGCCGCACTCATCCCGATTTGCTTCTCCGGATGGCTGATCTGGCAGGCGATCGGCGGGACGGAGGACGAGAGCGCGAAGGCGCCGTCGCCGCTGCCGGCGGGCCAGTCCTCGAGCCGTTCGCCGGACGGGAAGACCGGACAGCCGGAGAACCCCGGCGCGCCCGGTGGCTCCGAATCCTCCGATCACGGAGACGGGAAACCGGACGGCAAGGGCGACGGAGGAAACAGCGGAGACGGGGACGGCGGCAGCGGCACCCATCACCGCAGCGGCCCTCTCTCCGGCAAGGTCGTCGTGGTCGACCCGGGGCACAACCCCGGCAACCGCGATCACACCAGCGAGATCGCCCGCCAGGTGGACATCGGAACGAACCGCAAGGAGTGCGACACCACCGGCACGTCGACCAACGACGGCTACACCGAGGCCGCTTTCACCCTCGACGTCTCGCGGCGCCTCCGCACCCTGCTCGAAAAGGAGGGAGCGACGGTGAAGTTCACCCAGGACGACGACCGCCCCTACGGCCCGTGCATCGACGAGCGCGCGCGGATCGGGAACAAGGCGAAGGCCGATGCCGTCGTCTCCATCCACGCGGACGGTTCGGCGTCCGGCAACCAGGGCTTCCATGTCATCCTCCCCTCGAAGGTGAAGGGGGGCGCCGCCGACACCGCAGAGATCGTCGGCCCGTCCCGGGAGCTCGGCGAGCGGATCGCCGGGAACTTCGTCCGCGAGACGGGCAGCGAGCCCTCCAACTACATCGGCGACAGCACCGGCTTGGACGTCCGCTCCGACCTCGGCGGGCTCAACCTCTCAACCGTCCCCAAGGTGTTCATCGAGTGCGGCAACATGCGGGACCGGGAGGACGCCGACCGGTTGACGAACGGGAAGTGGCGGCAGCGCGCGGCCCAGGGGCTCGCGGACGGCATTCAGAGCTTCCTAAAGGGGTAGAAACCACCCGCTCAGCGGGAATTCGACGGGGAATCGTCGGGAAGCACGGAAATCGGAGAGCTCCGCGACCCGGCACGTACCCCCAAGGACCGACCGATAGATTCATCCGTACGATGGGGGGCCACCCCCGCGCCCATGCCTTCCGCGTACCGGCGACAGCGACACCGACGAGACCGACTAAGGACTTTACGTGAACATCCGCTCCCTCACTCGAGGCGACGGCGTGGTGATCGGAGCAGCGGTGTTGCTGTTCATCGCCTCGTTCCTCGACTACTACTCAGTGGACTGCAGCGGCGCCGCCTGCGACAGCCTCGAACTGCCGAACGCGTGGGAGATCGACAAGCTGTTCCTGGTCCTGCCGACGATCATTTTGACCGGCCTGATCAGCGCAGCACTGATCGCCACGGCGCGTTTCCAGCCCGAAGGGCGCAAGATCAACGGCATTTCACTGGACCAGTGGGGCACCGGGCTTGCGGTGACCTCCGTCTGGGCCGCCCTGTGGGGCCTGATCGTGGTGCCCGAAAACGCGAGCCTCGGCATCGGCTCCATCCTCGCGCTGCTCGCCACTCTCGCCCTGACCGCTGGCGCGATCCTGCCCGAACGCGTGCCCGCCCTGAAGGCCCCGCTGATGGGCGCCCCGCGCCCGCAGGCTCCGTCCCCCTACGGCGCGGGCCCGAACCCGGGCTACGGCTACCCGGGCCAGCAGGGCGCCCCGTCCCCGTACGGTGCGCCGCAGCCCGGTCACCAGGGCTACGGCAACCCCGGTGGTCAGCAGCCCTACGGCGGCGGCCAGCAGCCGGGGCAGCCCGGTCCCGCAGCCGGTCCGCAGGGCGGCCAGCCCGGCCCCGCCGGTGGCGGCGACTTCGCGCCCTTCTGGTTCGCGGTGCCCATCGCGCGGCCGCTGTACTCCGAGGACGGTTCGCCGTCGCCGATCGCCGAGTTGGCTCCCGGCACGTGGTACCTGGCGGTCGAGCAGCGCGGCCCGGCGCTCATTGCGCAGACCCAGGACGGCCGCCGCGGCGTCCTCCAGGACACCACCGGCATCCAGCGCGGCTGAACCCCGGGCCCGTCCGGCCTCGCGCCTGATCGCGCGGCGCCTGATCTCGCGCCTGATGGGCCCAGCAGTACCGCACGGCCTCCCGCCCCTCGTGGGCGGGAGGCCGTTGTCTTTCCTCCGGTTCCGGGCCCTTGGGGGCGTTGTCCGGTCGGCGCCGTGACCGTAGAGTCCCCGTACGGACAGCAAACTGACAGGACGTCAGGTCACTCACCAGCTGTAAGTTCCCCTACGTCTCCGACCGGGAGGGTTCGGCATGCGGCTCGGCCTCGCACTCGGCTACTGGGGGCGCCGCCCCGACCCCGCCCACCTCGAACTCGCCGTCGAGGCGGAGCGACTCGGCTACGACTCCGCCTGGACGGCCGAAGCCTGGGGCTCCGACGCCTTCACGCCCCTCACCTGGATTGCCGCCCGCACCTCACGCATCAAACTCGGCACCGCAGTCGCGCAGATGGCCGCTCGTACGCCCACCGCCACCGCGATGCACGCCCTGACCCTCGACCACCTCTCCGGTGGGCGGATGATGCTCGGTCTGGGGCTGTCCGGGCCGCAGGTGGTCGAGGGGTGGTACGGGCGGCCGTTTCCGAAGAGCCCGCTCACCGCGACCCGCGAGTACGTGGACGTCATCCGCCAAGTGCTGCGCCGAGAGGGCCCGGTGGAGCTGGACGGGCGCTTCCACCCCCACCCCTACGCCGGCCCGGACGGCACCGGACTCGGCAAGCCCCTCAGACCGATCACCCATCCCCTCCGCCCCGACCTGCCGATTCTCCTGGGCGCGGAAGGCCCGAAGAACATCGCGCAGACGTCGCGTATCGCGGACGGATGGATCCCCCTCTACTGGTCCCCGCTGCGCACGGGCGTCTACCAAGCCTCCCTGGTGGACGCGCCCAAGAACTTCATGGTGGCGCCGATGGCCCGTGCGCAGGTGTGCGACGACATATCGGAGGGGCTGCTGCCGGTAAAGGCGATGCTCGGCTTCTACATCGGCGGCATGGGCCACGCCGCCCGTAACTTCCACGCCGACCTGATGGCCCGTATGGGCTTCGAGTCCGCAGCGCGCCGCGTCCAGGAGCTGTTCCTGGAGGGGCGGCGCGCGGAGGCGACCGAGGCGGTGCCGGACGCCTTCGCGGACGAGATCTCCCTCGTCGGGCCACGGGAACGGATCGCGGAACGGCTGGACCTCTGGCGCAAGGGCCCGGTCACCGACCTGCTGATCACCGCCCCCGACCCCCGGACACTCCGCGCACTGGCCGAGCTGAACACCTAGCTCAGCGTCTTCAGCGCCGCCGCGTCGTACGGCTTCAGTTCCTCGAACCGGTCCCCCAGGACCTTCGCCGCCCACTCCGGGTCCTGGAGCAGGGCGCGGCCGACGGCGACCAGGTCGAACTCGTCGCGCTCGAGGCGGTCGAGGAGGTTGTCGATGCCCTGGACCGGGGCGCCCTCGCCCATGAAGCCGCGGATGAAATCGCCGTCGAGCCCGACCGAGCCGACGGTGATGGTGGGCCTGCCGGTGAGCTTCTTGGTCCAGCCCGCCAGGTTCAGGTCCGAGCCCTCGAACTCCGGGAGCCAGTAGCGGCGGGTGGAGGCGTGGAAGGCGTCGACGCCGGCCGCGGCGAGCGGGGTCAGGATCGCCTCCAGCTCCTCCGGGGTCTCGGCGAGCCTCGCATCGTAGGCCTCCTGCTTCCACTGCGAGTAGCGGAAGATCACCGGGAAGTCGGGCGAGACGGTCTCGCGGACCGCGGCCACGATCTCGGCCGCGAACTTCATACGGGCCACGGGGTCGCCGCCGTAGGCGTCGGTACGGCGGTTCGTCCCCGCCCACAGGAACTGGTCGAGGAGGTAGCCGTGGGCGCCGTGCAGTTCGACGCCGTCGAAGCCGATGCGCTCGGCGGCCGCGGCGGCCTCGGCGAAGGCGCCGATGACGTCTTCCAGGTCGCGCTGGGTCATCGCCTTGCCGGTGCCCTCGGTGCCGTCGACGCGGATGCCGGAGGGGCCGACGGCGGGGGCGTCGGCGTAGGGCGGGTCGCCCTGCTTGCGTACCATGCCGATGTGCCACAGCTGCGGCACGATCGTGCCGCCCGCCGCGTGAACGACCTCGGCGACCTTCGCCCACCCCGCCAGCTGCTCCTCACCGTGGAACCGCGGCACACGGTCACTCTGCCCGGCCGACTCGTGGCCGACGTAGGTCCCCTCGGTGACGATCAGGCCCACACCCGCGGCGGCGCGACGGGCGTAGTACGACCGCACGTCATCACCGGGGACGCCGCCCGGGGAGAACATGCGCGTCATCGGCGCCATCACGATGCGGTTCGGGACGGTCAGGCCGTTCAGCGCGACGGGCCGGGACAGGATCTCGACCGCGCGGGAGGCGGAGGACGCAGTGATGGTCACGGGGGTGCTCCTCGTAGGTACCAGACGGTATGTGCACATGCATTGAATGCGTGTAGGTGCCAACCGTCCCGCCGGTCACGGCATTCCGCTTGTCCGGCGAGCCGCCCTGTGATCCCGGACACGCGCCCAGAGCCGGGGCGGTCAGTGCTCCCGCAGCCGGGCACAGAGCATCAGCCTGGGCCATCAGCGCGGTGAACACCCGTGCTCTCCGAGGATTTCCGATCTCTCGTGATCCTCGGACTCGCCTTGAAGAGGCAGACGGTACACAGCGACCGAAGCGTTGCTGGGACGACCGTCCACGTCCGGGAAGCAGGTCCCCCCGTACACGGCCCCGGCCTCACGCATCTCCTCGACTTGCACGGCCTGCACAAGGGCGAACGCGTACTGCTCGTCCACCGTATGGTTCGCCAGGACTTCGGTCGCGAGCGTGCCGAGTCTCTGAGCTGCCCCACCGGGTCAGCCGTGTCGACAGGCAGCTCATGGACGGCTGTTGAAACCGGTGCAGGTTTTCACCGCGCGGATGGGGCAAGACGCTTGGCATGCCCATAAGACAACGCTCAGGGAGCAACACCGCTGCCACTGTGATAGCCGTCGTCGCGGACATCGCCGCCGTGATCCTCGGCCTGTGGATCCTCATGTACTGGCTCGACGCCAACCGGTCGAACGATCTGGTGGACTTCGTCCAGGACGCCGCCCGCTGGCTGGCGGGCTGGTCGCACGACCTGTTCACCATGGACACCGACTGGCTGCGGATCCTGCTCAACTACGGTCTCCCGGCCGTGGTGTACCTCTTCATCGGCCACGCCGTGGCCGGGCGGATCCGCCGCGCCTGATCCGCTCCCCCTCCCCGCCCCACGGACTGCGGCCGCACGGCCCGGAGTCCGCTACGGCAGCCGGGCCCCTCGCGCCCGCCCCCGGGCAGCCCGACGACGTGGCCCGGCCCGTCCCCGGGCCCGACGACGCGGCCCGACTACGCGGCCGGCCCGACGACCGGTGAGCTAGCAGCAGTCCGGATCCAGGCCCGACGGCAGCCGCTCGCCGCCGAAGACCGCCGTGGTCGCCTCGTCCCCCCCGAGCGCGGCCACGGCGAGCAGCAGCGACGCGGCAGTCCAGGACGTGAGTTCCTCCGGCCACACCGCGCGGTCCTCGAAGACGTACCCCGTCCAGTACATTCCGTTCTCGGCACGCAGATGCTGGATCCACTTGAGGATCTGCACCGCGCGGTCGGACTCGCCCATGGCCCAGAGAGCGAGCGCGAGTTCGGCGCTCTCGCCGCCCGTCACCCACGGGTTCGGCAGGATGCAGCGCACGCCCAGTTCCGGGACGACGAAGCGGTCCCAGCCGGACTCGATCCGCTCCTTCGCCGCCGCGCCGGTCAGCGCTCCGCCGAGAACCGGGTAGTACCAGTCCATCGAGAATTGGTCCTTGTCGAGGAACCGCTCCGGGTGGTGGCGGATCGCGTGGCCGAGCCAGCCCGCCGCGAGTTCCCAGCCGGGCTGCGGTTCCGCGCGCTGCTCGGCGATGGCCAGGGCGCAGCGCAGCGCCTGGTGGATGGAGGACGAGCCGGTGAGGAGAGCGTCCGCGACCGGCGTTCCGTCGTCCTCGCGCTTCCAGCCGATCTGCCCGCCGGGCTGCTGCAGGGCCAGGACGAATTCCACTGCGGCGTGGACGGTGGGCCACAGCCGGTCGAGGAAGGCGTCGTCGCCCGTGGAGATGTAGTGGTGCCAGGCGCCGACGGCGATGTAGGCGACGAAGTTGGTCTCGCGGCCACGGTCGGTGGGATCGTCGGCGGCGACTCCGGCCGGGCGGTCGGGGTACGCCGCGTACCAGGAGCCGTCCGAGTTCTGGTGCCGGGCCAGCCAGCGGTACGCGGCCTCGGCGCGCTCGTGCTCGCCCGCCGCGTCCAGCGCCATGGCGGCCTCGACGTGGTCCCACGGATCCAGGTGGTGCCCGCGGAACCACGGGATGGCACCGTCCTCCCGCTGTACGGCGAGGATGCCCGCCACGGTCCGGGCAGCCTGACCGGCCGTGAGGACTCCGGGCAGGACAAGACGTTCGGTACGGCCCGGGCTCGTCATTCCGCGGCCGCCTGTACTCCCGCCGCGGACCGGGAGAGCTCCGTGGAGTTCCCTCCGGGCTCGGTCGGGGAGTCGAGGGAAGGGGCGTGCGGCTTGGTCGCGTACGCCACGAAGCTCTTGCCGATCAGCGGGTTCAGCGCCCGTTCGGCGACCCGGGTGGCCAGCGGCCTCTTCATGATGTCCCAGACCAGCAGCTTGTGGTACGCCTTCACCGGCAGCGCCTGGTCGTTGTCGACGCCGAAGGCGCACTTGAGCCACCAGTAGGGCGAGTGCAGCCCGTGGGCGTGGTGCGTGCCGTACGGGCGCAGGCCCGCTTCGCGCATTTTGCGCAGCAGTTCGTCGGCGCGGTAGATGCGGATGTGGCCGCCCTCGACCTCGTGGTAGGCGTCGGACAGCGCCCAGCAGACTTTTTCGGGCCCGTAGCGCGGCACGGTCACCGCGATCCGGCCGCCCGGCCTGAGGACCCGGACCATCTCGGCGAGTACGCCCTTGTCGTCCGGGATGTGCTCCATGACCTCGGAGATGATCACGACGTCGAAGCTGTCGTCGGGGAAGGGCAGCGCGAGCGCGTCGCCCTCCATCGCGGTGGCGGTGGCGCCCGCCGGGGCCTCGCCCGCTTCCTTCATGGCCGCGAACCACGTGGCGACCTCGCGGATCTCCTCGCCGTTGCGGTCGAGGGCGACGACCTGCGCTCCGCGCCGGTAGCACTCGAACGCGTGGCGGCCCGCCCCGCAGCCGAGGTCCAGGACACGGTCGCCCGGGGCGAGTGGGAAGCGGGTGAAGTCGACGGTCAGCACTGGCGTCTGCTTTCGTCCGGCGGGTCGTGGCGGTGAGCGGGGCTGGTGGCGGGAGTGGTGAGTGGGGCGGGGAATGGGGTCGTAAGTGGGGCTGTGACGGGGTGTTCGACGCTCGTACGATAGGGCGGTAGGCGGTACGGAGATCGGGCGGTTCAGGCGGTACGGGGCTGAAACGGTTCAAGCTTCCGGCTGTCCAGGTTCGGGTGGTGCAGGCCTCCGGCGGTTCCAGCGCTCCGGAATCGCCGCGGCTTCAGGCGGTGCGTACGAGCCCGGGGGCCCGTACGGCCTGGGCGGCGATGGCCTCGCGGTAGTGCTCGGCCGTACCGCGTGCGGCCTGCTCCCAGGTGAAGCGGCGCAGCACGCGCTCCCGCCCGCGGGCCCCGAGTCTGCGCCGCAGTTCGGAGCCGGTGTCCGGATCGAGAAGGCGGCCGAGGGCAGCGGCCAGCGCCCCGGCGTCACCGGGCGGTACGGCAAGACACGTATCGCCGTCGCTGCCCGCGACCTCGGGGATGGCACCGCCGGTGGTGGCGACGAGCGGGGTTCCGGTGGCCATCGCCTCGGCGGCCGGCAGCGAGAAGCCTTCGTAGAGCGAGGGCACGCAGGCGATCTGGGCGCCGCGCACGAGGTCGACCAGCTCCTGGTCGCTGATGCCCTTGACGAACTCGACGGCCCCTTCGAGGCCGTACCGTTCGATCGCGGCGGCGACCGGCCCGTCCTCGGCGCGCTTGCCGACGACGACCAGATGGGCCCGCGGATTCTCGGTACGGAGCTTCGCCAGCGCCTCGACGAGGTGGATGAGGCCCTTGAGCGGGACATCGGCGCTGGAGGTGGTGACGATCCGGCCGGGGACCTCCGCGACGGACGGGTCCGGGGAGAACAGGCCGGTGTCCGCGCCGATGTGCACGACATGCACCCGGTCCTGGCGTACGCCCAGGTGGTCGACGATCTCCTGCCGCGACGAGCCGGACACGGTGAGGACGGCCGGCAGCCGCCGGGCGACGCGCTTCTGCATGCGCGTGAAGCCGTACCAACGGCGGACGGAGGCACGGCGCCGCCAGCCGGTGGCGGCGTCCAGATCCAGCTGCCGGTCGACGGTGATCGGGTGGTGGATGGTGGTGACCAGCGGGAAGCCGGTGCGCTCCAGGCCCAGCAGGCCGTAGCCGAGGGTCTGGTTGTCATGGACGACATCGAACGCGCCGCGGCGGGCGGCGAGATGGCGTCGGGCGCGGAGGCTGAAGGTGAGCGGCTCCGGGAAGCCGCCAGTCCACATCATCGCCACTTCGAGGGCGTCGATCCAGTCCCGGTACTCACCGGGCCGCGGGGTGCGGAAGGGGTCGGGCTGGCGGTAGAGGTCGAGGCTGGGCAGCTCGGTGAGGCCGACCCGGCCTCCCGGCGCCCCTTCGGGGAGGTGGAACCCCTGGTCGACAACCGGGTACGGCTGGGCGCCGATGACCTCCACGGTGTGGCCGAGCCGGGCCAGTTCGCGGGACAGGTGCCGTACGTACACACCCTGGCCGCCGCAGAACGGGTTGCCCTTGTACGTGAGCAGCGCGATGCTCAGCGGGCGGTCCCCGTCGGCCGCGGACACCCCGGCCGGGGGGCGAGGCGAGGCTGCCTGTATGGCCTCAGCGGTCACTCACGGCCCCCTTCTCACTGCAGTTCAGCCGGAGCGTAACCGCTCACGCTAATCTAGAACAAGTTTCAGAGTGGATGGACAAGGACCGCCGAATCTACCGGCAGGTAGCGTCCGCGGCAGCGGCCGGAACAGGTGATTCGCGCCACGGCGCGGCCCCTGCCATGCTGTCCGGATCTTTCCCTGCCGCCTCCCGAACCGCAGGCCGGGGGAGGTCGGGACGGGGGCCCGCCCACCACAGCCTTCGACACGTTCACGGATGTCACGGATGTCATGGAAGGGGACAAATGACTACGGAATCCAAGCCGTCCTCCCCGCCACTGACTGAGCGTCAGGAGGCTCGCCGCCGCCGGATCCTGCATGCCAGCGCACAGCTGGCGAGCCGGGGCGGGTTCGACGCCGTGCAGATGCGTGAGGTGGCCGAAAAGTCCAACGTCGCCCTCGGCACGCTCTACCGCTATTTCCCGTCCAAGGTGCACCTGCTGGTGGCCACCATGCAGGACCAGCTCCAGCACATGCACGAGACGCTGCGCAAGCGCCCGCCGACCGAGAAGGAGCCCTCGGCTCGGGTCGCCCAGACCCTGATGCGCGCCTTCCGCGCGATGCAGCGGGAGCCGCATCTCGCGGACGCGATGGTCCGCGCCCTGACCTTCGCCGACCGCTCGGTGAGCCCCGAGGTGGACACCGTCTCCCGGCTGACCACCGCGATCATCCTGGACGCCATGACCCTGGAGGGACCGCCCACCCCCGAGCAGCTGTCGGCCGTCCGCGTCATCGAGCACACCTGGCACTCGGCCCTGATCACCTGGCTCTCCGGCCGCGCGTCGATCGCCCAAGTGAAGATCGACATCGAGACGGTCTGCCGTCTGATCGACGTCACGGCACCCCGGTAGCGCAACCGGCGCACCCAAGGGGGCGTGCGCCACCTTGAACCGCGCGCCGGGCGCATGAATCGTCAACCGTGCGACCCTGCGCCCCCCTCATCGCCGATTCTCACGTACAGGGCGAGGTACGCGCTTGTATGAATTGACGGCGTACACGCAAGGGAGCGTGTCGTCGGAGTGTGGGGCGGATGTGGGGCGGAAGGGGGACACCGTGATCCGGGTACTGCTGGTGCACGACACACGTCTGATGCGGTCGGCTCTGGTGGCGCTGTTACGCAAGGAACGCGACCTCGAGGTTGCATCGGCCTCGTGGGACACCGCGCCTCGGCAGGCACGTTCGTTACAGCCCCACGTCTGCGTGGTGGACGTCGACTGTCGGGGCTCGAGGACGCTCAGCGCGGCGGCGGAGCTGGCCCGGCGAGTCACCGAGAGCGCCGCGCTGCTCGTACTGGCCACTGTCACGAGGCCCGGGCTGCTGCGGCTGGCGTTCGATGCGCATGCCCTGGGCTACGTCAACAAGGACGCCGGACCACAGGGGTTGCTCGACGGCATCCGGGCGGTCGCGGCCGGCAAGCGATTCGTGGACGAGTCGCTCGCCTTCGGTTTTCTCCAGGCCGCCACCATGCCCTTGACACCACGTGAGCTGAACGTGCTCGCCCTGGCCGCCGAAGGCGCCACGATCGCCGAGATCGCCCGAGGGCTGCATCTCTCCAACGGGACCGTACGCAACTACATGTCCGCCATCACCCGGAAGACCGGGGCACGCAACCGAGTGGACGCCATACGGATATCGCAAGGCGAGGGCTGGGTCTAGGGATTCGTGCCACCCCGGTCCGGAGGGGCGCGGCGCAGAGCCGGATACGACCCCCGGCGAGCCCACGGCCCACCGATGTGAGCCGACCGGGGGCACCGGTGTCGGAAGGGGACGAAGATTCTTCCTTGCCGGCCCTGGGACCGGCCCGGCCGGGCAATCACCGGAACGGAACCAGCGGGACCAGCTGTACGGCCCACCGCGCCTCTCATGTCCGGCCGGCGTGCCAGCGTCCGACCAGATCGCTGTAGAGCGCCGACCGTTCGACCAGCTCGTGGTGTGTCCCGCAGGCGGCACGTACGCCGTCCAGTACCAGCACCCGGTCCGCCCGCCGCGCCGAGCTGATCCGGTGGGCGATCACGACGAGGGTGCCGGGCCGCTCGGCGAAGGCCCGCTCGGCGCGCGCCTCGGCCGCGGGATCCACATGGCAGGTCGCCTCGTCCAGCAGCACCAGCGGGGCGGGCGAGAGGTGCGCCCGGGCCAGCGCGACGAGCTGCCGCTCACCCTGGGAGAGAGCGGCCGGTTCGACCGCCGCGTCGAGTCCGCCGAGCCTGCACACCAGAGGGCCGAGACCGACCGCTTCCACCGAGGCGGTCTGCACCGCCTCCGGCGGGGGCCCGTCCGGGCACAGATAGAGCAGGTTGTCGCGCAGGCTGCCGGTGAAGACGTAGGCCTGCTGCGGGATCAGCACGCGCGAGCGCGACGGCTGCTCCGCGCTGCGGCGCCGGACCGGCTCGCCCTGCACCCGCACCTCGCCCCGGTCGGGCTCCAGCAGTCCCGCGATGAGCGCGCTGAGCGTCGACTTGCCGATGCCACTGGGCCCGACGACGGCGAGATGCTCCCCCGGCTCGATCGCCAGGTCGAGGTCGCGGAGGACGGGGTGCGCGGCCGGGCCGTAGGCGAAGGTGACCGAGCGGAGTTCGACGCGTGGGGGGTGGGGGCGAGGGGACTCGGGACGCGCGGGCGCGACATGCACGGGCTTGAGACGCGGGGGCCCGGGACGCGGGAGATCCGTACTCGCGGACTCGGGACCCGGGGACTCGGGACGCGCGGACTCGGGACGCGGGTGTGCGAGACGCGGGTGTGTGAGACGCGGGGGCGGTACGGGCGCCGGGGGGCCGGTGGTCGCTGTGCCGGAGTCGCTCGCGGTGAGGTGATCGAGGACCACCAGCAGCCGTGTGCCCGCCGCCCCGAGTGCGGTCATCAGGGTGTGCAGAGCGGGCAGCAGCGCCTGGGTCAGATACGTGAGCGCGCCGACCAGCGCGCCCGCGGTGAGTCCCTGTTCGAGGAGCCAGGGCGTGGCGGCCAGCAGCAGCACAACCGGAAGTTGCCCCGCCACCGCGAGCGCCATCGAGCGCGCCGCCGCCCACCGGGCCAGGGAGCGTGCGGCCCTCGTCTGGACGTCGATCAGCCGGCGGGCCTCGTCCGTCGTGCGCCCCTGCGCGCCGCACGCCACGATGTCGCGCAGGCCGGTCGCTACCGCGCCGAACTGTTCGGCCAAAGCCTCGTCGGCGTGCAGGAAGTCCCGCTGGCGGGCGGCCATCGGCGGCAGCGTGGCAGCGAACAGCAGCAGCCCCAGAGCCAGCGGCGGAAGCACGACCAGCAGGAGCTGCGGGGCAAGGGAGGCAAGTCCGAGCAGCGCCCCGGCTGCCGTGAAGACGAACGAGCGGGCCACGAGCACCAGTCCCGCGAAGCTGTCCCGGGCGGTCTCCGTCTGGTGGGTGAGGCGGGAGACCGCGGCGCTGTCCGCCCGCGCCGCGGGTTCGGCGACCGCGGTCCGCAGCGCGCCGGACACGACGCGGCGCACCAACCCGTCCCGCAGCGGCTCCACTAGCCCGGCCAGCCCCCGGAACACCCCGCGGTTGGCCAGGCCACCGGCGACGACCGCCACTGCGGCGAGGGCGAGCCAGGCCAGCCCGACTCCGGTACGCCCGGCCAGGAAGCCGTCATCCAGCGCCCGCGCCGCGCTGTAGCCGCTGAGGAAGGTGTGCGCCGACTCCAGCAACGACCAGCCGGCCAGCCCGAGAAGCACCCGCTTCCGGCGCCCCAGGAAACGCCACGCCTGCGGCCCGACACGGCGCATCGGTCCCGCCGTGCGGTGGCGGGGGGCGGAGTCATGCCGGCCGGTCGCGGAGGCCGTGGCCGTACCGGAGGGCCACACCTGCGGCCCGTCCCCGCGCAACGGCCCCGCAGTGCGGCAGCGCGAGGTGGAGTCCTCCCCGGCCTCGGACGCCGGCGCCGTGCCCGTCATCGTCGGGCTCCCGCTTCGGCGGCGCTGCCGCCGTCCTCGCCGTTTCGCGCGTTCGCGTCCGTACCTTCGGCGAACACGGCCCGGTAGTCCGGGAGTTCCCACAGGACCTCATGCGGTCCGACCGCCCGTATGCGGCCGTTCTCCAGCCACGCGACCAGGTCCGCGCGGGCGGCGGAGGAGGCCCGGTGGGCGATGAGCAGGCGAGTGCCGGACCGTACGTCGTACGTCAGTGCCCGGCCGACATCCCGTTCGGTGACACTGTCCAGGCTCGAGGTGGCGTCGTCGAGCACCAGCAGCCGGCCGGCGTGCGCGAAGGCCCTTGCCAGGCCGAGCCGTTGCAGCTCTCCTCCGGAGAGGGGGGCGTCGGCGAGGGCGGTGGCGTATCCGCTCGGGAGCCGCCTGACGAAGGTGTCGGCGCTGGCCGCCCGCGCGGCGGCCTCGACCTCGCGGGCCGAGGGCTCGTACGGTCCGAAGGCGATGGACTCGCCCACCGTGCGGCCGAAGAGCTCGGGCCGCTCGAACGCGTACCCCACCTCCCGCCGAAGGTCCTCCGGATCGGCCTCGGTCAGCGGCACTCCGTCCAGCAGGACCTGGCCGCTGTCGGGGTCGGCGAGCCGCCCGGCGAGCTCGGCCAGTACGGTTTTGCCCGCGCCGGAGCGTCCGACGACGGCCATGGTCGTTCCGCCCGGGACCGTCAGGTCGACGCCGCTGAGCACCGGTCCCCCGCCGCGCGTCACGCTCACGCCGCGGAGTTCGAGCCGCCCCGCGCCGTCCAGCGGCAGCGGGCGCGTGCCGTAAGGCACCGCGGGTACGGCCAGCAGTTCGCCGGTGCGCCGGGCCGCGGACCGGCTGCGCACCAGGGAGTTGAGCTGCCCCACCACTGCGCCGATACCGGCGGCGAGGGCGGCGTAGCGGGTGGCCGCGAGCAGTTCGCCGACGGTCACGTCTCCGGCGGCGAGCCTTGTCCCGCCGGCGGCGAGTACCGCGGTCTGCAGCAGGGGCACCAGGATTCCCCCTTGGACGACGGCCCGCCCGTACACCTGCCACATGCGCCGCCCCTGGACGCCCAGTTCGGGCAGCGGGGCCAGAACGCGAGCGCGTTCCCGTGCCTCCGTACCGGCCGCGGCGACCGTGCGGGCACCGCCGAGGGCCTCCATGAGGCCGGCCGCGATGTCGCCCTGGATGCTCTGGTAGCGCGCGACACTGTCGGAGGAGCTGTGGGTGAAGGACCGCAGCAGCAGCACGAGAAGGGGCACCCCGGCCAGGAACACGGCTGCCAGCCATGGATCGATGAGTGCCAGTGCGGCCAGGCCGCCGACCGGGGTGAGCAGTGAGGCGAGCCCGGTGGCGGCTGTGGCGGGGGCGGCGCCCCCTTCGGTGGCGTTGCCGGTCAGCCGGGTCACCAGGTCGCCGGGGGTGAATGCGGAGGCCCGGTGCGGTCCGACGGCCAGCAGGTGGGCCAGGCCGCGTCCGCGCAGCCAGGCGGCGCAGCGGGCGTTCGTGGTGCCGGTGAGCAGGGCGACCAGGGCGTCCGAGAGGACGTCGGCGACGATGAGGGCGGCGCACAGCGCGAGCCAGGGGCCGTACTTTCCGCTGTCGCCGAGTGCGAGGTCCAGGGTGCGCCCGAGTACGGCGGGCAGCGCGAGCGTCGCGGCGGCCGAGGCGGTGCTGAACAGGCAGATGGCCACGGTGCGGGCCGCGTTGAGCCGAGCCGCCCGGGCGAGCAGACGGCCGGCCGTGGCGTCGTCCCGCCTGCCGGCGCCGGAGGAGGCGTCGGGAGTGGCACCGGGAGCGGCATCAGGGGTCGTGGCGGGGGCGGCTGCGGGGTGCGTTGAGGCCATACGCGGTGGGTCCTCGGTCGTGGGGCAGCGGCGGGCTGCTTCCGGGTGGAGACTCGACATCTCCGTGCGGAGCGGTTCCCCAGCGGTGAGCCCCGGGCGGAGCAACGCCCGGGGCCGCCGCAAACCGCCTCCCGCTACGCGGGGCGCGCACGCCCCGCACAGCGGACGAGGTCAGTTACAGGTGGTGACGCTCAGGCTGCTGTCACCGCAGAGCAGCAGGCTCGCGCGGCTGCCGCCGCCGGTGGCGATGTCACCGGTGAGCTCGTCCTTCGGGGTTTCCATCGACTGCAGGTCAAGAAGCGACATGAGGTGTTCCTCTCCTTCATGGGGACGGTGTGCTTGCTACGGCTCCCGGTAGGGAGCCGGCTCTGGGGCCGCGTGAGCGGCGGGGTGGAGCGGCGGGAGGAAGGGCAGTTGCACGGGTCCGCCGTGCAGCGCGCCGCCCAGCGCCAGGAGGCATCCGGCTGTGCCGGTGCTGAGGTCCATGGACAGCCGCATCATCTGCTCCCCCGGGAAGGCGAGATCGCCCCGGTAGGGGACGGCGCCCCAGGAGAGCGAGTCGATCTGGCGGCGCACATCGGTGGCGTGGGTGCCGGGGCCGCCGGCCGTCGTACGGCTCAGGTACAGGACCATCCCGGCCGCGCCGCGGAACAGGCCGGGCTGGGCGTAGAACTTCGCCTGCGCGGCCCGCACGATCTCGCCGCGCGCCCGCTCGAACTCCTCGTCGTAGCGGTGGGCGAGATAGTCGTCGAGCACCATGCCGATGCCGACGCTTCCCGCACCGAGATACGGCATGGTGCGCCAGCCCTCGTCGACCTGGAGAGCCCCGCCGGCGCCCCGTACGCAGCGGGCCAGATCGCGCCGCAGGGCGTCGGCTGCGAGGTCGAGCAGCGCGGGATCCCCGGTGCGCTCGTACAGGCGCAGGTGGAGCAGGGCTGCACCGGTGGCGCCGTGCAGGAGGCCGGCGCGGGGCGTTCTCCCACCGCCTCCGGCACCGCCTCCGCCCGAGCTCTTCCCGGAGGCCGTGGCGGAGTTGATGCCGGAGGCGGCGCCCGCCGTGTTGCCCCCTGTGGCGGCGGTCCGCTCGGCGACAAGCCGGGCGCAGCGCAGGGCCTTGTCGTGCAGTGCGCTGTCGCCCGTGGACGTACCGAGGGCGTCCAGCGCGAGGCCGATGCCCGCGAGCCCGCTGTGCAGGTCGGGAGCGATCCGGTCCCAGCTCTGGGAGACGACGGTGTCGACGAGTTCGAGGGCGCGCTCGGTGTGCCCGAGCCGGTCCAGGACCCAGGCGATACCGGACAGCCCGTCATAGAAGCCGAGCGGTGTGCCCGAGGCCGGATCCTTCGTGGCTCGCAGCAGCCACTCCTCGGCTTCCGGGCAGGCTTCGCCACCGGTCTCGGCGAGGGCGTGCAGCACGCCGGCCGCACCGTACGCGAAGCAGGCGCCGCCGCCGGGAGTTGCGAACTGTGCGATGTCGCCGGGGAAGAAACGATCCTCCCGTTCCGGAGTGGCGGAGGCGTGGATGGCCCGGACCATGGAGTCCCGGCTGTGCGGCCAGTCGGCGAGATCCACGGGCAGATAGCCGTCGGCGTCGCGCCACCCGTGCTCCCCTCCGTCCGGCCGCCCGTTCTCCCTTTCATCCGGCCGCCCGTCCCGCCGTCCGCTCCCCCGCCCCTGGCGGCCGGTCGCCGGCACGTAGCCGCGGGTGATCTCCGCGACAGCCTCGTCGAGGAAGGTACGCGGCACTGGGAACTGCTGGGCCGCGATCTCGGCCAAGTGGGCGGCTTTGTCCCGGTCGATGGCGAACAGGCTGGTCAGCGGCAGGAACAGGGCAATACGCAGACAGCTGAGCGCGTACCGGTCGACATCGGCGCCCCTGCGGTCGGCGGGAGCGACGAAGCCGGGGTTGGCGATGACCTGGCGGCGGCCCTCGTCGATGTCCGCGGCCGCCTCGAAGTCCAGCAGGACGACGGAGGATTCGTCCTCGGCGACCATGATGTTGAACAGATGCAGATCGTTGAAGGCCACACCACGTGCGTGGATCGCCTCGACGGCCTCCTCGACGAGCCGGTGGATGCGCAGGGCCCAGTCCGTGTACTCGGCGAGCCGTTCTTCGCCGGGGTCCTCCTCGATCAGCGGGTGACGCCGCGCGAAGAAGTTGTTGAGCGTGTGCCCTTCGATGTACTCCAGCACCAGGAACCGGTGGTCGCCGAGCGTGAACCAGTCCCTCACCTCGGGGGTGCAGGGCAGCCCCGACAGCCGCTCGAGGGCGGTCCTCTCCCGCTCCAGCCGGGTCACGGCGTCGGCGCCGTCCGCCGCCAGACCGGCGTACGGCCGGGCCTCCTTCAGGACGACCCGCTCCCCGGTACGGGTGTCCCGTCCCTCGTAGACACCACCGCCGTTCGAGAAGTGCAGGGCGCGGTCGATCGCGTACGGGAGGTCGGTGGTCGTGGTGGCGGAGCGGGCGGCCAGGTGCGGTTCGAGGAAGCCGGGCAGGGTGACCCAGGCCGGAACGTGGAAGACGGGGTCCCGGCGGTCGGGGACGAGGAGTCCGTCGGCGTTCTCGATCGCGGGGCACAACTCGCCGTCGACGCCGTAGCAGTGGCGTTCGGTGAAGCTGCCGTATCGCAGGTGGACCGGCCCGGCGCCCCAGCGCAGATCGCTGAGGATGTACGGGCCCGGCTCTCCGGCCAGCAGCGCGTCGAGGTCCTCGGCGATGGTCCGGCACTGTTCGTCGTCGATGGGATAGACGGTGATGAACTTGCCGCTGCTGCCGCGGTCCGCGTACTTCGCGTTGCGGGTGTGCAGCAGATAGCGACTCGGCATGAACTTGAAGGCGATGCCACGCGGCACACAGTGGTCCCAGACCTTGGCGAGAACCTTCTCTGCGTTGTCGAGGCACGCCGAGACATGGATCTTCCAACCCTGGAGGGGCAGCCGGGTGTCGAGGGGGCGGAAGGCCAGCCAGTCTCCGGAGCGGTGGCGCTGCCAGCCCTCGGGGGCCTCGCGCCGCGCCGCCTCGTAGAGGACTCCCCTGCCGGTGCCGGAGGCCGAGTCCGTGCGCGTGCCGTTGGCCGAGCCCGTGCCGTTGGCCGAGCCCGTGCCGTTGGCCGAGCCTGTGCGCGTGCCGTTGGCCGAGCCCGTGTCCGTGCCGGCGGGCGAGGCCGTCTCCGCGCTGTTGGCCGACGACTTGCCCGTGCCATCGGCCGGCGACGTGCCCCTGTCCGGGCCCGTGCCTTCGGTCATGGACGGGACCCGGTGCGGAGCGTCGTAGAACTGCCGGTCGGCGTCGCAGAAGACGGCGTACCCCTTGTTCATCCCACTCCCTCGGCCGGTGACGGCATGAGATTTCCATGCGGCCGGGGAGGGGGACAGTCACGTGTGTCATGAAGTGACTGTGAAAAATGCACGCTCTGTTGTCAGTCGATCGCACACAGCTCGCTCGGCACCGAGGGCGCGGCTCGCGCCGGCCGAGTCCGCGTCCGACCCGTATCCGGGCGGGGCCGGGGCCTGACCGCAGGTCCTGACGAAGTAGAGGACCGGAAGCGCGGACCTGCCCGGCGCACGGGCCCCGCACACGCACACAGGACTCCGGCGCACAAGGTCTGAGCCCCAGCGCCCGACCCCAAGTCCCCGACCCCGGGTCCCCGTCCACGGGTTGCTCGCCGGTCCGGAACGCAACCGCTCACTCGTCGAGCGGGAAGACCGTCTCGCCGGTGTCCCCGAGACGGATCAGGATGGCCTCGACCGGGCAGCCCTCCGCGGCCTCCAACACCGCTTCGGAGGCGTCCGTGTCGGCTTCGACCGGGTGTGACTGGCGGGCGGAGTCCAGCGTGAAGCCGGCGGGTGCTGTGCCCGCGCACAGACCGGAGCCGATGCAGACGCTGCGGTCGACCTCGATGCGCCAGCGGTCCCCCATCAGCCGTCCTCCCCATGGCCGGCGGGCAGGTGGATCATCTTGTGCTCCAGGTACTCGCCGAAGCCCTCCGGGCCGAACTCCCGCCCCAGACCGCTGTTCTTGTAGCCGCCGAACGGGCCGAGCATGTCCAGGCTGAAGGTGTTCACGGAGTACGTGCCGGTGCGCACCCGCCGCGCGACGTCGATGCCGCGCTCCACGTCCGCCGTCCAGACGCTGCCGGACAGCCCGTAGTCCGAGTCGTTGGCGATCCGGACCGCTTCCGCTTCGTCCTCGTACGGCAGCAGGCAGATGACCGGGCCGAAGATCTCCTCGCGGGCGATCCGCATGGAGTTGGAGACGCCCCCGAAGAGGGTCGGCTCGACGTACCAGCCGCGGTCGAGGCCCGCCGGACGCCCACCGCCCGTCAGCACTTTCGCGCCCTCCTCCTGTCCCAGCCCGATGTAGTCCAGCGACCGCTGCCGCTGCCGCTCCGCGACCAGCGGCCCGACCTGTGTCGCGGCGTCCAGCGGATCGCCGACGACCAGTGCGGAGGCGGCCGCGGCGAAGCGCTCGGCGATCTCGTCGTAACGGCTGCGCGGCGCGAGGATACGGGTCTGGGCGACGCACGCCTGTCCGTTGTTCATCCAGGCGCTGGGGACGATTCCCTCGACCGCGGCGCCCAGGTCCGCGTCCGGCAGGATGACCGCTGCGGACTTGCCGCCCAGCTCGAGGGTGACGCGTGTCAGATTCCGGGAGGCAACCTCCATGACCCGCTTGCCCGCCGCGACGGAGCCGGTGAAGGACACCTTGTCGATGCCGGGGTGCCCGACGAGGTACTCGCTGACCTCACGGTCGGCCGGGAGGATGCTGAGCACGCCCTCGGGCACCCCGGCCTCGGTGGCGATCTCCGCGAGCAGGTAGGCGTCGAGCGGAGTCTCGGGCGACGGCTTGAGGATCACCGAGCAGCCGCTGAGGAGCGCGGGGGCGAGCTTCGCCGCGGCCACGAACTGCGGAACGTTCCAGGGCACGACGGCCGCGACCACACCCACCGGCTCACGCCGTACGAGGATCGGCCCGAGGACGCCCTGACGGTGCTCCTCGAACACGAAGTCGCGGGCGACAGCGATGGCCGTGTCCCACACCATCATCGCGCCGAGCGCCTGCGCGAGGACGCTCCAGGAGTACGGGGAGCCGTTCTGGGCGCTGATGACCCGGGCGATCTCCTCGTGGCGTACGGCGATGGCGTCCTTGATCCGGGTCACCACCTCGATCCGCTCGTCGAGGGTCCGGCGAGCCCAGAGCCCGTTGTCGAAGGCCGTACGGGCGGCCCGTACCGCCCGGTCGACATCACCGCGCGTGGCGTGCGGGACCCGGCCGATGACCTGCTCGGAGTGCGGGGAGATCACCTCGATGGTCTCCGTACCGAGCGGATCGACCAACTCCCCGCCGATGAAGAGCTGTCGGTGCTCCACCAGGTCGGTCATCGCCCCTACCTCCTACGGATCCACGCGCGTGTGGCACACCTTCGCCACCTGACGCTGCTTCAGGACACACACCGAGCACCGGCCATCGCGCACACCGCAGGCGAATCGGCGCGCCTGCACCTTTCGTACCTGACGCAGTATCAGAACTGATACCAGTTCTGGTCAAAGGAGTCCACGTCAGAAACGAAACAGCCCCCGACCAGTGGTTTCCCATGGGCGGGGGCTACTTGCGCTGCGCCTGGTCGGGGCCGTGTTCGCTGCTCCCGGACACGTCTCTTGGAGGGTCAGTAGTCGGCGACCTTGCCGATGTACAACTCGGCGAAGGCGGTCGCGGCGGCGGGCGAGCCGAGGATTCGCCGCAGGCGGGCAGCCGCGGAGCCCGCCCGGAAGGGATCGCCCGACGAGGTCCCGTGCAGCACCTCCGAGAGCCACTGCGAGAACTCCTGGTACTGCCACACGCGCGGCAGGCACGCCGCCGAGTAGCCGCTCAGACCGGTGTCGTCGCCCTTGCCGCAGTACGCGACGAGCGCGTCGCCGAGCAGCAGCGCGTCGTGCAGCGCGAGGTTCATGCCTTTCGCGGCGATCGGCGCCGCGAGGTGGGCCGAGTCGCCCGCCAGATACAGCCGTCCGCATGCCATCGGCTCCACGACGTAGTTGTGCATGTCCAGCACCCGCTTCTCGATGAGCCGTCCTTCGGCGAGCGGGCGGGCGCCATCCACCGACAGCCGGCCGCGGAGTTCGGCCCACACCCGCTCGTGCGGCCAGTTGTCCGGGTCGTCGCCGGGCGGGCACTCGAGGTAGTAGCGGGTGACCTGGGGGCTTCGAGCCATGTGGGCGGCGAAGCCGCGTGGGTGGATACCGAAGACGACGCAGTCGGAGGACGGCGGCGCCTCGGCGAGGAGAGCCAGCCAGCCGATGCCGTGGTCGTTCCGGGCGACGGTGGTGTGTTCCGGCGGCAACGAGGCGCGCGTCACGCCGCGTGCTCCGTCGCAACCCGCGATGGCATCGCAGTCGATGCGCCGGCGCTCGCCCGTCTCCGGGTCCGTATACGACACCGAGGGCCGATCCGTGTCGACGGCGTGCAGTTCCACATCGCGTACGCCGAAGCGGACGTCGCCACCTGCGGCGTCCGCATACTTGCGAACGAGATCCGTCACCAACAGCGGCTGTGGATAGACGAAGTGACGGTGCCCCGACAGCTCGCCGTACCGGAACCTGTGGCTCTCACCCGCGAAACGGAATTCGCACTCGCTGTGCGCCTGCGCCTGTTCCAGCAGCCGGTCGGCCAGCCCGCGCTGCTCAAGGGCGCGTACCGCCCACTCCTCGATGAAGCCCGCGCGGGGCCGCTGTTCGATGAACTCTCGACTCTCCGTTTCCAGCAGGACGCAGTCGACGGAGGCGGCACGCAGGATGTTGGCGACCGTGAGCCCGGCAGGTCCCGCGCCCACGATGACGACGCGGGTGCGCTGCGCCGACGCAGCAGAGGGAGGCGGGGAGGGGACAGCCATCCGAGCATTATGACGGTGAACTTCAAGAGATCATTACGCTGCCGCCTGAGCCTTTTAAACAGCGGATCAACCGGCAACAGCTCTAGGTGAACGCTCCGGAGTGCATTTTCGGATGCGGTGTGGCGCCGCCCCGTGATGGGATGCGCTGCGTGAACGATCTCTCTCTGCGTGCCCGCATCGAGCAGTACTACGCCACCGTGCCGCTGATGTTCGCCGACGTCGAGGAGTTCGGCCCCTTGCGCCTGTTCGTACGAAAGGCAGCAGGCGCCCCCTACTACGGCGGCCCGAACCACGCCCAGCCCACCGCGGCAGACGCCGCGACCGTCACCGCCGCCGATATCGCCCAGGTGCGCACCCGGCAGCGCGAGCTCGGCGTGCCGGAGGCCTTCGAGTGGCTGGCCGAGGTGGCGCCGTCGCTGCGTGGCCGCATCGAGGCCGCGGGCCTCCCGGTGGCGGAACGCCCGTTGATGACCCTCGACCCACACCACCCACTGCCCCCGCAGCCCCTGCCCGAAGGCGTCACCGTCCGAGCCCTGGAAGCCGACGACCCGGCCCTGCCCGCCGCCCTCGCTGTCCCCCATCTGGCCTTCGCCGAAGAAGGCACCGCGGTCGGCTCTGCGGGTCGCCCGGAACTGACCGTGGTTGCCGAAAAGCTCACGGCGGACGGCACGGTCGCAACGACCCGCCCCACCATCCGCGCCGATCACAAGACGGTCGTCGCTGCCCTCGCCCCCGACGGCACCCCGCTCGCCGTAGGCCACTACCACCCGGCAAACGGCACTACCGAGATCGGCGGCATCGGCACCCTTCCCACCGCCCGCCGCCAGGGCCTCGCCGCCGCCGTCGCGGCGGCCCTGGCCGCCCATGCCCGCGACCACGGCGTGCGCACCATCTTCCTCGCCTACGCCGAGGAGTCCGTCGCCCGTATCTACGCCCGCCTGGGCTTCCGCCCGGCCTGCACCACGCTGCTGATCGCCAACCAGCCCGCCCGTTCCTAACGGGACTGGTAACACACCACCGACAACTCAACTCACTGTGTGGGCAGTTCTGAGTAGTCCCATCCCTTGGCGCCGACAACGACGACTCGCCCATTCGCGGTCAGGGTCTCCGACCGGAACAGACGGTGAGAGCCGAGACCCAGGTCGGCAGCGAGAGTTCCCGCTCAGCGCCGGTTCGCGTCCCTCCAGTAGTCCTGGAGCATTTGGGTCGGCCAATTCGGCTGCGTGACGGCTCCACGAGGGCCCATTTCCTGGAAGTAGGGCGCGAGGTCGATGATCGGCGTGCCGTCGACAGCGTCCAGATCCGTCACATGCAGGTCCCGGCCTTCCACCTTGAGCAGGCGGGGGAAGGAGACGGCCAGCTGATTCGGACGACGGTGGTTTCGATGGACGAAGGTTCCCGTAGCAGGCCAGTCAGGGTTGTCACGCGGGCTGCGCGCGTGGAGAGCGACCGCGTCGGGAGAGGCTCGGTGGAACTGCCAGACGACCAACAGGTGTGAGAACGCGTCGATTCCCTGAAGCGTTTCGAGGGGAAATCCCTCGTTCAGGCGGATAACGGACTGCACCCCGCCCTGGAAGTCGTCGGCCGGCTCGCTGTGGCCACCGACCACCTGCGCAACGGCGCGTACCTGGAACGACTCTGCAGACATGGGCTTGGCTTCCCTCTCATCCCGAGCGGGACGTTGCACAGGCCCTTTGCACGCCGTACGCCCCCATCGTCATGTCCCGATCAGACTACTCGGCCCAGCATGACCTTGGCTCGGGTGTCGAGTTCTGTGGCCGCGGTGATGCCACGGTTACGGAAAGGCGAGAGCACGCGGCGCATGGTGATCACGGTCTCCCGCGCCCGTCCGGAATGCACACCCTCCATGGCGTCAAGCGCCCGAGACCAGGTATTGCAGGCCACTTCCACATTCCCCTGTCGCGCCTGAACGGTACCGAGGTAGCCCAACGTCACAGCGTGGGTGCGGCTGAAGGTTGCGGCCTTCCTCGTGCGGACGCTTCGCCTGAACTCGTTCTGAGCGCCCTGGAGATCACCGATGTCCCTGAGCGTGCAAGCCGTCTCGTGAGCCAGGCTGGCCTCCGAGAAGAACCAGACGCGTTGGGGCTCGTCATCTCCCGGTTGGGCCGCGGCGAGATCGTCCTCCGCACGGAGGAGAACAGCAAGAGCGTCCTTCTTACGGCCCGCCGCGGCAAGGCTCCGGGCCTGCACGACTCCAAGCAGGGCGCGTTCGCGGTGACTGGCGAGGGTGTACCGCTTTCGCCCCACGGAGGCCGTCGACAACTCCACTGCCTGCTCAGGGTGGCCCAAGTCAACAGCCTGGTGGGCCATGGCCCGCAGAATGTGCCCGGCCAATGGTGCGTCTCCGGCCTCGGCTGCGAGTCGTACCGCCAACGTGAAGTACTGCTGGGCGACGCCGTGCTGGGAGGCGTCGAAGCTCATCCAGCCGCTGAGGTACGTCAACTCTCCGGCGGCGGAGAGCAGGTCGCGGCGAATCCGCTCGCTGGGGAAGACGCCGCTGAGGTACGTGGCTACATCATCGTAGAGATATTGGACGAGGGATCTACGGCCGTGGGCTCCGCCCCTGCGCTGGTCCCGCTTGGAGAAGAAGACGGTCATTTCTCGGACGGCGTCGACTTCGCCCTCACCGACTTTACGGCCCGTCGCTGAGGGCCGGATGCGACCCTGTTCAGGTGCCTCGTCCCACCAGCTCTGGTCAGGAAGAGCGAGGCCGGCAACCGAGTAAGCCGACCCCGCCAGTATCTGGCGCCGTTCCATGTCCACGTCGCTTTTCCCCAGGTCCACCAGCGCGGTCAGCGTATCGACGCGCCACTCGGGCGCCGTTGTCACACCCGATCTCGGCGGTCGCAGGCCGATCTCTGTGTTCGTGACCGGGCGTTGGAGCCGTCGGGACAGCGTCTCGCACAAGATATGGGGCGCTCGACCCGTCGGCTGCGTTCCCAGGACCCACATCGAGATGTGGGAGCGCTTGGTGCTGAGCAGTTCGGTCGCCCCGACTTCGGCGGCCACCCGCACGAACTGCGCGGCTAACTGCCCCTGCGACCAGCCGGTTTCGCCGATTACGGCAGCGAGCTTGGTGTTGCGTGTGCGCGCCATGGTGCGCCCCTGTCCACGAAACGATCTTTGGCAGCTTTGGCGGCATCACCGCCCGGATGGGGATGTCTACCAGCTGTAATACACGGTTCGCTCTATGTGAACGAAACCAGCAACCGTCGAGCTCTCGGGAGGAATGCAGGTGAACGCAGATCAGAAGAGTGGTTCCGCCCTCCACCGGAGGGTGCCCGATGAACTCGCAGCGAGTCCAGGCAGCTTGGGATCGATGAGGGACACCGAGGATGCCCGGCCACCGAGCCGAAACAGAGGTGCGACCTTGGGGCGCCACCGGCCCGAGACTGCGGCCGAGGTGCCGATCGAGATCTGCCGTCTGATCCTCGCTGGACTTCGACGGATGTCATGAGGAGCCCGGATGAACACCGATCTGACCCTGGAGTCCGTCATTACCGATCCGGAGCTGAGGTCGCCCCTCACCCTGCCCTCTGATGATCTCGCTCCCGGTCGAGCTCGTGCCTTCACCCGCGAGACGCTCGCCGAGTGGAGCCTGCACGCCGAATGGAACCTGAATCAGCTCACCGACCGGGCGCAGCTCATCGTCAGCGAACTCGTCACAAACGCCCGCCTCCACGGCAGGACCCGGCCCGACGGTCAGGCCGAGTACGTAACCCTGACGCTCGCCTTGCAGGACTCCGTCGTGGGGATCGAAGTCGGGGACAACTCCCCCGAGTCGCCGATTCCCCGCGCCAGTCCACCCAGCGCCCTGGACGGCCGCGGCCTGTTGCTCGTGGACATCGCGGCAGACGCCTGGGCCTCGTATCCGGATCGGGATGGTCCTGGGAAGCGCGTCGTGGCCATCCTCCAGCGGCCGCCCGAACCGGCTGCCTGACCGCCGGTCGGCCTCCCCCGGATCGCCGCGGGGGCCCGGTGAACCTCCTCACCCGACTCTCCAACATCAAAGCCTCAGGGAGATCAGCATGACGCCCACACCCCCATTACCCGCCCTGCCGCCGCAGGTCGACCAGACCGCCTTGTCGAACTTCGCGGCCCTCCGCGGGCAGCTCCGGGTCTCCTTCACCCCACGGTGCAACATCGCCTGCTGGTTCTGCCACAACGAAGGGGACGTCCCGCCACCGCTGTCCAGGACAGACCGGTCCCAACAGCCGCGCGAACGATCGCTGGACGCCGACGCTTACCTCACCCTCATCAGCTCCTTGATGGACGTCGGCCTCAAGCGCGTGTACTTCACCGGCGGCGAGCCCCTCACCTCGCCGCTCGCTCGCCCTGTCCTGGAACAGCTCCCGGCCCGCGCAGCGGACGAGTCGTACACGCTGATCACCAACGGAACCCGGGTACGCCACAATCGGGCCTGGCTGGCGCATACGCCGCTCGACAAGGTCAAAGTGTCGCTGCACTACTTCTCCGACGAGACGCTGCGCGCGATCGCCGGTACCCGGCTCGGTATCGCAAGCGTCCTGGAGGGAATCGATGTCGCCCGCGACACGTTCGAGCGGGTCGAGCTGAACACTCTTCTCCAGCGGGAGAACGCACACGAGGTGCGCGCCATCGTCGACTACGCCCTCCAGCGTCGGCTCCCGGTGCAGTTCATCGAGCTAGTGGGGACCGACTTCAACGCCGGCCGCCAGACGTCCGCGCTCCCAGCCGACGACATCATCAGCTACCTGCGCACCCTCACCAGCGACGAGCACACGGAGATCGCCGGGGTGGGCCAAGGCCGGCGGGTCTTCCGCGTCGACGGCATCGAGATCGACGTCATCCATCGCGACCTCGGCCGACATCAGGTGGGCCAGTGCGGTACGTGTTCCCTTCGGACCCAGTGCGTCGAGGGCTTCTGGGCTCTGCGCGTCGACCACGCGGGCGGCCTCCAGCCGTGCCTTCTCCGCGAAGACCTCCGCCTGGACCTGCTGCCGTACCTCAATGCCCCGCAGCGACTCACGGCCGCCGTCGCCGCACACACCACAGCCTTCACGGAGGGAACACTGTGACCAGTCTTGAGGGAGCCTACGTACCCGCAGCATCGGAACCCAGCCAAGGACGGTTCATCGTCCTCGAAGGAGTCTCCGGGGTAGGCAAGTCGCACCTGGCACGCGCCCTGACCGCTCGGCTGAACGCGACAATGCTCCACACCCTGCCTGCTCCCCTTACCCAGATGTCCTCCACGATCGACCGTGAGTTGCGCGCCCTGCCACAGTTCGGGTTCTACCTGTCCGGGGCACTGCACGCCTCCGACCTCGTACGACAGGGCCTCACACGAGGTTGGGTCGTCGCGGACCGGTACGTGTCGTCGGTGACCGCCTGCCATGCGGCCGTGCAGGGGATCGACGTCCAGGCCGTACGGGACCTCCTCGCCCCCTTCCTCGGCTACCTCATCCAGCCCGACCACACCTTCTATCTGCGCTGCTCGGAGGAAGAAATCCGCAGGCGCATGGCGACCAAGAGGGACTTGAAGCAGGACGACCTGGACCTGTTCGAGGTCCCCGGACGCCTCTCCACCCTCCTGAACAACTTCGCTGCGGTGGCAGCCACCGACCCGACCGCAGTCACCGTCGACACCGACGGTAAGAGCGTCGGCGAACTGGCCGACTGGATCATCAATGTCGTAGGGAGCCGCGATCGTGCTTAACCCCATCGACACCGAAGCCGTCATCCGCGACGGCCGCATCGCGGGTCGCTTTCCGGGAGAGATCCACGAAGGCGTCGCCTGGTGGGTCGGCTCCTGCTTCGTGGTCGTGAGCGAGGCGCACCGCATCGCTGTCGCATACGACCATCGCCCCACAAGCACGGAGTTCCATAGCCGCTTCTGCAATGGAGCGATCAACGCGCAGCACTACGCGTGCCACGTCACCACTCTCGGCCGCCCTTGCGGGGAAAAAGAGCTGCTGTCCGCCATGGAGGAGCTGGGGGACGTGCCCGGAGCGCTCATCACCAGCAGCAGCGGCGACGGTGCCGATGCAGTCACCATCACTCTCTTCGACCGCGACGGACGCGCCGTAGATGAAGGCAACGGCCTCGCCGATATCCGCCGCATGATCACCGACGATCGCGTGCCCCTTCCCGTCAATGACGCGGCACGGGGGCGCGTCACGCCCTACGAGGCAGAAGGCCGCCCAGTGATCGACACGGCTGAAATCATCCGTTCCGGGACGAACATCTTGTTCGTCACCCTCGACTCCCTGCGCTACGACGTGGCGAAAGAAACTCTCCAGGCGGGGCAGACACCGCGGCTCGGCGGCCTGCTGCCCGAAGGGCGCTGGGAACGGCGACAGACCCCAGGAACATTCACTCTGCCCGCCCACATGGCGTTCTTCTCCGGATTCCTGCCCAAACTCCCGCAGCCGATCCAGCCGCCAAGGCTGTGGGAGTGCCGCCCGCCGGCCTTCAAGCGGGTAAGGCCGGAGACCTTCGTGTTCGACGCCCCGAGCCTTCTGGCCGGACTCCGCCAGCACGGCTACCGCACCGTGTGCGTGGGCGGCGTCACCTACTTCTCACGCGAGACGCCACTCGGCTCCGTACTGCCCGACATGTTCGACGAGGACCACTGGCGACCCGAGTTCTGCTCACCCGAGATCGACTCCACGCGCAACCAGGTCGACCAGGCTCTGGAGACCGCAGAAATCTTCGAGAGGCGACAGCCGCTGTTCCTGTTTGTCAACGTCTCCGCCACCCACGTCCCCCACGGTCACTACCTGGAGTCCAGCACCGACAACACGGCATCCCAGGCAGCGGCCCTGGCCTACGCCGACGCTGACCTCGGCCGCCTCATCGACGGTCTCACGGCCCGGCAGAGGTGGCTGATCATCATGTGTGCCGACCACGGAGACGCCTACGGCGACGACGGCTACTACGGCCGCGGCATCGCCCACCCGGCGGTGATGAACGTACCTTTCGCAGCCACAGTGCGCGGGTGACCGATACGCTCACGCGCCATGAACGAACCTGGCGCGATGCGCGACGCCTCCGTCGTTGTGGCACGTGACGTGAACGGACTGGTCGCACTGCTCAGCGCCGACTTCCCCCGGCACGGCGGCGAATACCTGTTCCTCCCCGGCGGACGTCGGGAGGAAGGGGAAAACCCGGAGGAGTGCGCCCGCAGAGAGCTACGGGAGGAGGCCGGCATCACCGCCGAGACCTGGCAGCCGCTCGGTGCGTACGCCATGACGCTGGGCTCCACAGCCCGAGTCCACCTCTTCGAAGCGGCGAACCTCACTCTCGGACCGCAGGAACTCACCCCTAATGAAGCGGACTTCAAACTCGCTTGGTGGCCCCTGAACGACGCGATCACTGCCGCCGCAGAAGGCCGCTTCCTCCTACCGGCAGGCCCACTGGCCCTGTTACTGGTCGACCGACGCGAGATCCACGTGAAGGATCCAAGTCGGAGAGCTCCTGGTCAAGACAGTGGCTCCGACCGGTCAGCGAAGCGCCCGGGAATAACAGTCGACTTGGGCGACTATTGAAACCAGTTCTAGTTATAGTTGGGCAATGCATACGCCGCAGCGCACGCCCGGAGAGTGGCCACGTGGCGCAGCCACCGATCGGGTGACCGACCACGGCGGCGGGGTGTGGAGCATCCCGGTCCCCATCCCGGACAACCCGCTCGGCCACACGCTCGTGTATCTCCTCGACACCGACCGCGGGCCCGTGCTGATCGACACCGGCTGGGACGACCCAGCCGCATGGGACGCGTTGGCCGACGGGATCGCGGCCTGCGGGGCGTCGGTCTCCGACGTGTACGGCGTCCTCGTCACCCACCACCACCCCGACCACCACGGGCTGTCCGGGCAGGTACGTGAGGCGTCCGGCGCCTGGATCGCGATGCACGACGCCGATATCCAGGTCGTACGGCGTACCCGTACCGCCGAACCCATGCTCTGGTTCGGCTACATGGCCGAGAAGCTGGCGGCCGCCGGCGCCCCGGACGAGCACATCCAACCGCTGCGCGCCGCTGGGGGTACCGCCCATGCCGAAGGCTATGGGGGAGAGTCCGGTCGGAGGCGCATCCTGCCCGGCACGCGCGCCGCACTGCCCGACCGGAGCATCGATCCGGGCGAGCTGCTGGACCTGCCGGGCCGGAGACTGCGCGCGATCTGGACTCCGGGCCACACCCCGGGCCATGTCTGCCTGCATCTGGAGGAAGCACTTCCGCACCGGCGTGACACCCTGGACGCCCTACCGGACAGGCCGGGCGCCGTACCGCACACGCGCGATGACGGAGGGCACAGGCGCAGGACTGACGGCGTACCGCACAGCCCTGCCGTACTACCGCAGCCCGAGCCCTACGGCCGCGGTCCGACTCCGGCCACCGACCGCGGCAGCGGCAGCGGCAGCCCCACCGGCACCGGCGGCCGGCTCTTCTCCGGCGACCACCTCCTCCCCGGGATCACCCCGCACATCGGCCTCTACGAGGACCCCGATGACGCCACGGTCACCGACCCGCTCGGCGACTACCTCGACTCCCTGGAGCGCATCGGCCGCCTCGCCCCGGCCGAGGTGCTCCCGGCGCACCAGTACGCCTTCTCGGACGCCGCGGGCCGCGTACGGGAGCTGTTGGCCCACCACGAGGCACGCCTGACCGGCCTCCATGAGCTCCTCGCCACCCGCCCGCTCACCGCCTGGCAGCTCGCCGAGGCCATGGAGTGGAACCGTCCGTGGGAGCAGATCCCGTACGGATCGCGGAACATCGCCGTCTCGGAGGCGGAGGCGCATCTGCGCCGCCTGGTGAAGCTGGGCCGGGCGGAGGCGGGCACGAACAGCCACCCGGTCACGTACCGAGCCACCAAGAGCGTGTCTCTTTGACGGGTGGTCAGTTGATCGGATGTACCTGTCCGGTTCGTGATCAGTGATGCGGTAGGGGACCGGATCGAGCCGACTCAAACAGTGGCGCGCCTTGGCCGTGCGAAAGGCAAACTCGCCATCGCCTACCAGGCCGGCGGCCGCCTCGCCGCGATCCTCATCCGGACCCGAGCTGACCAAAGAAACAGGGCCAGTCCCTTACACGCTACGCACTCGGAGGCAGCCGTTCGAGGCGGTCCCGGTGGGCCGGGGGCAGGTGGAGATGCGTCGCGGCGAGGTTCTCCTCCAGGTGATCGATCCGGGCGGTGCCCGGGATCGGGAGGATGACCGGAGAGTGGCCAAGGAGCCATGCGAGCGCGACCTGCGCAGAGGAGGCGCCGAGTTCGGCCGCCACGGCGGCGATCTCAGCCGCCGCGCCTGACGCCGCTCCGGCGACGGGCCGCCACGGCAGGAACGCGATCCCCGCCGCCTCGCAGACCGCGAGCACGGGCTCGTGTTCGCGGTCCAGCAGGCTGTACCGGTTCTGCACGCTCGCGACGTCGATGATCTCCCGTGCCTGGTCGAGTTCGGTGACAGTGACCTCGGACAGCCCGATCCGGCCGAGCTTGCCCTCGGTCTGGAGCTCCCGCAGTGCGCCGAGCTGGTCGGCGAGGGGTACCTCCGGATCGATGCGGTGCAACTGGAGGAGCTCGATCCGCTCAACGCGCAGCCGACGGAGGGCGTGTTCGACCTGATCGCGTAGGACGTCCGGCCGCCCGTCGAGCTTCCACTCGGCCGAGGGGCCCGATCGCGCGACGCCGACCTTGGTGGTGATGAGCAGCCCGTCCGCATACGGGTAAAGGGCCTCGGCGAGGAGCTCCTCGTTGGCGCCCCAGCCGTACATGTGCGCGGTATCGATCAGCGTGACACCCAGCTCGACGGCCCGCCGGGCGACCTGGAGGGAGGCTTCCCGGGCGGGGCCCGGCTCGGTCGGCAGGCGCATGGCTCCGAACCCGAGCCGCCGCACGCCCAGATCCCCCCCGATGCGAAACATGGTCGATGTCATCTACCGTCTCCGCCCCTTCGCTCAAGCGGCAACGCTAACAGTGCCATTGGCCTTGGCGTGGGGCGCTGCTCGCGAACCGACGACTCTCCATCGCCTACTAGGCCGCCCGCCTCGCAGCGGTCTCCTCTCGACACAACGCAGATCAAAACGCAGATCAAAGAGACAGAACATAGCTTCACGGACCGGGCAGCCTGCCCGCAGAGCAGCAGAGCCGTACAGCCGTAGAGGCGTCCAGGCCCACACCCGTGCAGCCGTGCAGCCGTGCAGCCGACGAATGACCAGAACCACACCCAAGCCCGACAGGTTTCACCATATGCTCATGCCCTGACCGGGGTCTCCCGCCCACCCCTGGCGCGTTCCGGCGGTGCCGATAGAGTGTGTAGGTCGATACCACATCCGACAGGGGAAAGCCGGTGTAATTCCGGCACTGACCCGCAACCGTGAGCCGTCGAACCGCGGCGAGTCGGAACGCCCAGGCGGATGTGACCGGCTCCGTCGCCGGACGTGCCGCCCCGCGGTCCCGCCCGGCGACCGGCACCGTCGAGGTACGGAGCCGGAGCCCGGTGCCCCGCCCGCGTGCGTAGGTCCAGGTACGGACACGCAGCGTGCGGTGCGCAGCGGATCCGGCTGCCCGCATCCGCCCACCGAAAGGCACCAGCCCGCCATGTCCGCCAAGACCGTACGCCGCAGCGCCGCCGCCCTCGCCGCGTCCGCCGCCGTGCTCTGCGTGACCGCCGCCCCGGCCGTGGCCGCTCCGGCCGTGCCCGCCGCCGACTCCCCTTCGCCGAAGACCTCCGCGGAGCTGCCCTCCGGGCTGTACGGCACCAAGGACCCGACGTACGACGGTGTGTGGCGGCAGTCCCTGGCTCTCCTCGCCCAGGACACGGCCGGGGTGACCCCGGCGAAGAAGGCGGTGAACTGGCTGGCCGGGCAGCAGTGCACCTCGGGCGGCTTCGCCCCGTACCGTGCCGACGCCGCTGAGAAGTGCGACGCGAAGACACCGGTGGACAGCAACGCCACCGCGGCCGCCGTGCAGGCCCTGGCCGCGCTCGGCGGGCACAGCGAGGCCGTGAGGAAGGGCGTCGACTGGCTGAAGTCCGTGCAGAACCAGAACGGCGGCTGGAGCTACAACCCGGGCGGTCCTAGCGACGCCAACTCCACCTCGGTCGTGATCGGCGCGCTCGCCGCGGCGGGCGAGAAGCCGGAGGAGACCAAGTCGCAGAAGGGCCGCTCGGCGTACGACGCGCTGCTCGCCTTCCAGCTGGGCTGCGACGAGAAGGAGAGCGTGCGCGGGGCGTTCGCCTACCAGCCGGACAAGGGGGGCCGGCCCGCACCGAACGCCGACGCGACGGCGGCCGGCGCGCTCGCGGGCCTCGGCAAGGGCCTGGTCGTGGAGCCGCTGGGCGACGAGAACGAGGACGTCAAGCCGCTGGAGTGCGGTACGACGGATTCGAAGGACGCGCGTGAGCCGGACGAGGCGGCCGGCGGCGCGGCCTGGTACCTGGCGGACGTCCTGAAGAAGAACAAGATGCACCTCACGGCCGTCGCACCCGGCTCCGACAAGCCCGCGCCGGACTACGCCAATACGGCCGACGCGGTGATCGCGCTCGCGGCGGGCGGGCACCGCGACGCGGTCCAGGGTCCGTTGAAGTGGCTCGAGCAGAACTCCGCGGCCTGGGCGAAGGACAATCCCGCGGGCCTGGGCACGCTGGTCCTCGCCGCGCATGCGACGGGCACCGACCCGCGCGCCTTCGGTGGCAACGACCTGGTGCAGCAGCTGAACGCCACCGGCCCGAAGCCGGCGGCGGTGAACGCGCCGACGCAGTCGCCCGACCAGGACCAGGACCCCGGCGACGACATGACGGTCTGGTGGATCGTCGGCGTGGGCCTGGCCGCGGGCGCCGGCATCGGCTTTCTGCTGAGCGGCCGCAAGACCAAGGCATGACGACGGGATGACGACCGCGATCACCCGCGGCGGCACACGGCGGGTCTCCCGGGCAGACGCCGCCGCGCCCATCGCTGCCACGCCCATGAGCACCTCTCGGGGCCCGCGGCTCGCCCAGAGGCAGGCCAACGCCTTTGACCGGTACGGCGTTCGCCCGGGGCTACGCACCCCCCGGGCGGCCATCGGCACGACCGGGGCCCTCACCGTTGCGGCCGCGGTCATGGTGATGCTGGGGGCCGGGCCCGCGCATGCGGAGGGGTACCGCTACTGGTCGTTCTGGGACGGGGACGGCGGGAAGTGGGCGTACGCAACGCAGGGGCCGGCCACCGCGCGGCCCGCCGACGGCGACGTCCAGGGCTTCCGCTTCTCCGTGAGCGAGAACTCCCAGGACTCCGCGAAGCCGCGCGGCACCACCGACTTCGACAGGATCTGCGGGCACACACCGGCCAAGGGCGGGACGAAGCGGATCGCACTGGTCGTCGACTTCGGAGCACAGGCGGACGCACCCGGCGGCGAGACCCCGCCGAAGGGCCGTACGGAGTGCGCGCGCGTCTCCGGGGACGCGACCTCCGCGGAAGCCCTGGCGTCGGTCGCGAAGCCGCTGCGCTACGACTCCAACGCGCTGCTGTGCGCGATCGCGGGCTACCCGCAGAAGGGCTGCGGCGAGCAGGTTTCCGGCGACGCCGCGTCGAAGTCCGACCGGCGCGATCCGTCCGAGGGGTCGGACAAGTCCGCCCGGCCGAAGTCGCCGTCGGATGCGGGGAGCGAGGGCGACGGCGACGGCAGCGGTCCCTCCACGGGCCTGGTCGCCGGTCTCGCGGCCGTCCTCGCCCTCGCCGCCGCGGCCCTGTGGCAGTCCCGCCGCACATGAACCCCCGCAACCGCCCGGCGTCCCGACGCCCCTACGCCACTCGCACCGAGACCCGCACCGAGCAGCACGGACAGCCCCGCACCCGGGCCGGACGTTCCGCTCCCCTCGAACGGGGGGACAGCGACGGCCCGGCTGCCGGCGACGAAAGCGCCCCCGCCCCCGCCCCGGCGCGCCGCAACCGGCTCCCGCTGCGTACACCGGCGGCGTCCCGCAGCAACTCCCTGCACGCCGGGGCCTGGTGGCTCTGGGCACTCGGACTCGCGACAGCCGCGTCCCGGACGACCAATCCGCTGCTGCTCGGGCTGCTCGTCGCCGTCGCGGGCTATGTGGTCGCCGTGCGCCGCACCGACGCGCCCTGGGCGAGCAGTTACGGCGCGTTCCTCAAGCTGGGCCTCGTGGTCATCGCCATCCGGCTGGTCTTCTCCGTCTTCCTCGGCTCCCCCGTCCCCGGCAGCACGACCCTCTTCGCACTGCCCGAAGTCCCGCTCCCCGACTGGGCGCAGGGCGTGCGGATCGGTGGCCGGGTCACCGCGGAGGGCGTGGTCTTCGCGCTGTACGACGGCCTGAAGCTCGGCACCCTCCTCGCCTGTCTCGGCGCCGCAAACGCCCTCGCCAACCCGGCCCGGCTGCTCAAGTCCCTGCCGGGCGCGCTGTACGAGGTGGGCGTGGCCGTCGTCGTCGCCATGACCTTCGCGCCCAACCTCGTCGCGGATGTGCTGCGTCTCCGCTCCGCCCGGCGCCTGCGCGGCCGTCCCGACAGGGGCGTCAAGTCACTCTTGCAGATCGGACTTCCGGTGCTGGAAGGCGCTTTGGAACGGTCCGTCGCCCTGGCCGCCGCGATGGACGCGCGCGGTTACGGCCGGACGGCCCGGGTCCCGCCGGCCGTCCGGCGCACCACGACCGTGCTCACCCTCGGCGGCCTGCTCGGCGTCTGCGCCGGCACGTACGGTCTGCTGGCCGCCCAGGGCGCGGGCTTCGGGCTGCCGGTGCTGCTGGCAGGGCTTGCCGCCGCGCTCGGCGGGCTGTGGCTGGGCGGCCGCCGCTCGGTGCGCAGCCGCTACCGCCCGGACGCGTGGGGCACGCGGGCGTGGCTGGTGTCGGGCTCGGGTGTCGCGGTGGCCGCGCTCATGATCCGTGCGGCCGGGGCGGACCCCTTGGCCCTGCACCCGTCCGTCGTCCCCCTGGCTGTCCCGGCGCTGCCGCTGTGGCCTGCGGCGGCCGTACTGCTGGGCCTGCTCCCGGCGTTCGTCGCCCCCGCCCCGAACCGGCCCAGGCCAGCAGCCCCGAAACGGCCAAGCCCGGCCGAAGCCCCGAAGCGGCCAAGCCCGGCCGAAGCCCCGAATGAGCCAGGCCCGTCCGTGACCCCGCATCGGCCGGACCCGTCCGTGACCCCGCATCGGCCCGCCTCGGCCGAGGCCTCGAAGCGGCCCGCCGAAGCCGCGGTCCCGCATCAGCCCGACGAAGCCGCGGTCCCGCGCCGCCCCACCCGTCCGGAGGAGACCCCGTGATCCGGTTCGAGCAGGTGTCGGTCGCCTACGACGACGCGCCCGGGTACGCGCTCCGCGACGTCGACCTCGCAGTCCCCGAAGGAGAGCTCTGTCTGCTCGTCGGCCCGTCCGGAGTCGGCAAGTCGACACTCCTCGGCGCCGTCAGCGGGCTCGTACCGCACTTCACCGGCGGCACGCTGTCCGGCCGGGTCACCGTCGCGGGACGCGACACCCGTACGCACAAGCCGCGCGAACTCGCCGATGTCGTCGGCACCGTGGGCCAGGACCCGCTCGCGCACTTCGTCACCGACACCGTCGAGGACGAACTCGCCTACGGCATGGAGTCCCTCGGTCTCGCCCCCGCCGTCATGCGCCGCCGGGTGGAGGAAACCCTCGACCTGCTGGGCCTGGCCGGACTCCGCGACCGGCCGATCGCGAGCCTGTCCGGTGGACAGCGGCAGCGCGTCGCGATCGGTTCTGTCCTCACCCCGCACCCGCAGGTCCTCGTCCTCGACGAACCGACGTCCGCGCTCGACCCCGGCGCGGCCGAGGAGGTCCTCGCCGTACTCCAGCGGCTGGTGCACGACCTGGGCACGACGGTCCTGATGGCCGAACACCGGCTGGAGCGCGTGGTGCAGTACGCGGACCAGGTCGTCCTGCTGTCCGCCCCCGGAGAGCCCCCGGTTTCCGGCGAACCGGCCGCGATCATGGCCGTCTCGCCGGTCCACCCGCCGGTCGTCGACCTCGGCCGCCTGGCGGGCTGGTCGCCGCTCCCGCTGTCGGTACGGGACGCCCGCCGCAAGGCGGCTCCGCTGCGGGAGCGGCTGGCGCCGCTGACCCCGCGCACTGCCCCGGACACCGCCCCGCGCACCACCCCGGACGGCACCCCGCCGGCCACCCCGGACGCGGTTCCGCACGCCGCCCCGGACGCGGGCGCGGTCCCGGCTCCCTCGCCCGTCGCGGTGCCGGTGCCGGTCCCTGCCGGCCCCGTACTCGAGGTGGGCGCGCTGTCCGTATATCGCGGCGGCCGGATCGAGGCGCTGCGCCGGGTCGGTCTGTCCGTGCGGGCGGGCGAGACGGTTGCGCTGATGGGCCGCAACGGCGCGGGCAAGTCGACACTGCTGGGCACGTTGGTCGGAATGCACGAACCGGCGGGCGGATCAGTGCGGGTGGGGGGCGTGATCCCGCACCGCAGCAGCCCGCGAGAACTGATCCGCCGGGTCGGGCTCGTACCCCAGGAGCCGCGCGACCTGCTGTACGCGGACTCGGTCGCGGCGGAGTGCGCGGCGGCAGACGAGGATGCGAAGGCAACGCAGGGCACCTGCCGGGCGCTGGTCGAGGAACTGCTGCCGGGCGTACCGGACGCCACGCACCCGCGCGATCTGTCGGAGGGGCAGCGGCTGGCACTCGCACTGTCGATCGTGCTGACGGCCCGCCCGCCGCTGGTGCTGCTCGACGAGCCGACGCGGGGGCTCGACTACTCCGCCAAGGCCCGCCTCGTGGAGATACTGCGCGGCTTGGCGGCCGACGGCCACGCCATCGTCCTGGCGACGCACGACGTGGAACTGGCGGCCGAACTGGCCCACCGGGTGGTGATCCTCGCGGACGGCGAGGTGGTCGCGGACGGCCCGACGGCGGATGTGGTGGTCTCCTCCCCCGCGTTCGCTCCGCAGGTGGCGAAGGTGCTCACGCCGCAGCGCTGGCTGACGGTGCCCCAGGTCCGGCGGGCACTGGCAGAGGCAGAGGCAGAGCGGCAGGAGGGTCAGGGAGGCACGCATCAGCCCTCGGGCGGGCCCAGTCCCTTGGCCGAGGCGAAGCGCCGGAGGGGCTGACGCAACCGGACGGCTCGCACGGCGAGGCCGGCTCACGCACCACGGAGAACCTCCACGACCGGGAGAACCCGGAATGACCGCGCGCCGGGATCCCACCGACGAGCCGGGCACCACCCCACCGGCACCGACACCGGACCGCGACCCCGACCGCGACCCCAACCCCGGCCCCAACCCCGGCCCCGACATCGGCGCCGACATCGGCCCCGACCGCGACCAGCCGATCCGCGCCGTCAGCCAGGGGCGGCGGGTCCGGGCGATCCGCCTCGGGTCACGGTCCGTCGCCGCGCTCATACTCGTCTCGGCGATCGGCGTCGCCGCCTTCGGATGGCCGCTGCTGGCCGACTCCGCGTCCGGGCTTGCGCACTCTCAGGACGCGCCATGGCTGTTCGCGGCGCTGCTCCCGCTCCTCGTCGCCGTCGTCGTGGCGACGATCGCCGACTCCGGGCTGGACGCGAAGGCCATCGCGATGCTGGGCGTACTGGCCGCCGCGGGAGCGGCGTTGCGACCACTCGGGGCCGGAACCGCGGGGCTGGAGCCGATGTTCTTCCTGATGGTGCTCAGCGGGCGGGTGCTGGGGCCGGGCTTCGGGTTCGTGCTCGGCGCGGTGACGATGTTCGCGTCCGCTCTGCTGACGGGCGGGGTGGGCCCGTGGATGCCGTTCCAGATGCTGTCTATGGGCTGGGTGGCGATGGGCGCGGGTCTGCTGCCGAGGCCGGACCGGCTACGGGGTCGCGGCGAGCTCGCGATGCTCGCGGCGTACGGCGCGGCCGTGTCCGTCCTCTACGGCACCGTCATGAACCTCCAGGGCTGGCCGTATATCGGCGGCCTGGCCACCGGAGTCTCCTTCGACCCCGGTGACCCGGTCCACGAGAACCTCGTCCGCTTCGCCGTCTACTGCCTGGCGACCTCCCTCGGCTGGGACATCGGACGCGCCATACTGACGGCCGTCCTGACCCTGACCCTCGGTGGGACGATCCTCAAGGCGCTGCGCAGGGCGACCCGCCGCGCCGCTTTCGAGGCACCGGTCTCGTTCGCCGCCGGGCGGCGGCCCAGGCCGGACACGGAGACCTGACGGGTCCGGACCGCCCGGCACGGCCCGGCTCACACACCCATCCACGGTGAACACCCGCTCCCGCACCCGCCGCTGCCTCCACGCGTGCCCGTACGCGTCCCCGTACGCGCATCCCCGTACCCGTACGCGCATCCCCATACAGGCGCATTCGTACGTGCTCAGAGCCGCTGGATGATCGTCCCGGTCGCCAGCGCGCCGCCCGCGCACATCGTGATGAGCGCGAACTCCTTGTCCCGCCGCTCCAGTTCGTGAAGCGCCGTGGTGATCAGTCGCGCTCCCGTCGCCCCGACGGGGTGGCCCAGCGCGATCGCTCCACCGTTCACATTCACCTTCTCCAGATCCTGATCGAAGACCTGCGCCCACGAGAGCACCACGGACGCGAAGGCCTCGTTGATCTCCACCAGGTCGATGTCCCGCAGCGACATCCCCGCCTTGCCGAGGACGGCCCGCGTCGCGTCGATCGGACCGTCGAGGTGGAAGTGCGGGTTGGCGCCGACCAGCGCCTGGGCGACGATCCGCGCACGGGCCCGAAGCTTCAGCGCCCGCGCCATCCGCTTGGACGCCCACATCACCGCGCACGAGCCGTCGGATATCTGCGAGGAATTGCCCGCGGTGTGGAGGGCCGTCGGCATGACCGGCTTCAGCCCCGACAGGGCCTCCATGCTGGTGTCGCGCAGCCCCTCGTCACGGTCGACGAGCCGCCACATGCCCTGCCCGGCGGCCTGCTCCTCCTCGGTCGTGGGCACCTGGACGGCATAGGTCTCGCGCTTGAAGCGCTCCTCCGCCCAGGCCTGCGCCGCGCGCTCCTGGGACAGCAGCCCGAGTGAGTCGACGCGCTCGCGCGTCAGTCCGCGGTTGCGCGCGATCCGCTCCGCCGCCTCGAACTGGTTGGGCAGGTCCACGTTCCACTCGTCCGGAAAGGGCTTGCCCGGCCCGTGTTTGGAGCCGCTGCCCAGCGGGACCCGCGACATCGCCTCGACTCCGCAGCCGATCCCGACGTCGATGACGCCGGCCGCGATCATGTTGGCGACCATGTGGTTGGCCTGCTGGGAGGAGCCGCACTGGCAGTCGACGGTGGTTGCCGCCGTCTCGTACGGCAGCCCGCAGGCGAGCCAGGCGTTGCGTGCGGGGTTCATGGACTGCTCACCGGCGTGGGTGACGGTGCCGCCGACGATCTGCTCGACGCAGTCCGGCTGGATGCCCGTACGGGCGAGGAGTTCGCGGTACGTCTCGCCCAGCAGATAGGCGGGATGAAGGTTGGCGAGCGCGCCTCCGCGCTTGCCGATGGGGGTGCGTACGGCTTCGACGATGACGGGTTCCGCGGCCATGACTCGTCCTCTCCTCGCGCCTCGGGTACGCAGGGCGTCCCGGCGCCTGCGCACCCCTAACTAGTACGCGTTCTAGTTACGCAAGAAGTCTGCTGACTATTACCCCCGGTACGCAAGGGTCCTGCAAGCGTCGGACCCCCCGCTCCGCAACGGATGACGCCCCGAGCCTTGCCAGTTGTAGAACTCGTTACTACCTTTCGGGCAACTTCTGAACTTCTGATGGACCGTCAGACCGTCGGACCTGGAGCTGCCGATGTCCTCCTGCCCAGCGCTGCCCGAAGGCTTCGACTTCACCGACCCGGACGTCTACCAGCAGCGGGTCCCACTCCCGGAGCTCGCCGAACTGCGGCGGACCGCGCCCGTGTGGTGGAACGCCCAGCCGCACAACATCGCGGGATTCCAGGACGACGGCTACTGGGTCGTGACCCGCCACGCGGACGTCAGGGCGGTCTCGACCAACCCCGAGGTGTTCTCCTCCAACACCAACACCGCGATCATCCGCTTCAAGGAGACCATCTCCCGCGACCAGATCGACGTGCAGAAGCTGATCATCCTCAACATGGACCCGCCCGAGCACACCCGGCTCCGGCAGATCGTCCAGCGCGGGTTCACCCCGCGGGCGATACGGGCTCTGGAAAAGGCCTTGCGTGACCGCGCCACCCGCATCGTCTCGGGAGCGGCCGGCAAACCGACCGGCAACTTCGTCACCGACATCGCCTCGGAGCTCCCGCTCCAGGCCATTGCCGAGCTGATCGGAGTGCCGCAGGAGGACCGGCTCAAACTCTTCGACTGGTCGAACAAGATGGCGTCGTACGACGACCCGGAGCTGGCCATCACCGAGGAGGTCGGCACGGAGTCGGCGATGGAGCTGATCTCGTACGCGATGAACATGGCGGCGGAGCGCAAGGCGTGCCCGGCGCACGACATCGTCACCCAACTGGTCGCCGCCTCGGACGAAGGCAACCTGACGTCGGACGAGTTCGGCTTCTTCGTGCTGGTGCTGACGGTCGCGGGAAACGAGACGACGCGGAACGCCATTACGCATGGCATGCACGCCTTTCTCACACATCCCGAGCAGTGGGAACTGTTCAAGGCGGAGCGCCCGGCCACGGCGGCCGACGAGATCGTCCGCTGGGCGACCCCGATCGTCTCGTTCCAGCGCACCGCCACACAGGACACGGAGCTGGGCGGCGCGCGGATCAAGGAGGGCGACCGGGTCGGGATCTTCTACTCCTCGGCCAACAACGACCCGGAGGTCTTCGACCGGCCCGACGTCTTCGACATCACCCGCGACCCGAATCCGCACCTCGGCTTCGGGGGCGGCGGCCCGCACTTCTGCCTGGGAGCAAGCCTTGCCCGGATGGAGATCAACCTCATCTTCAACGCGATCGCCGACACGATCCCGGACATCCGCCTCGCGGGCGACCCCAGGCGGCTGCGGTCGGCATGGATCAATGGCGTGAAGGAACTCCGGGTCACCTACGCCTGACCACTCCCACCCACCCACGCCTCTGCGTTTGCGACCGCGGCTGCGGCTGCGGGTAGGCACAATGGGGTTCTGCTGCTCGGTACGCGGCAGGTCGGCGTCCTCGGCTTCGTCGTACCACCGGTAAATCGGGTTCGCCGTCATGGATGCGTCGACCTAGCATCTGTGGGCATGACGCCCGCCGAGAACATCGAGACGTTCCGCATCGACATTCCCCAGAGCGATCTGGACGATCTGCACGAGCGCCTCGACCGCACTCGGTGGCCCGACGAACTGCCCGGAGTGGGCTGGGCGTACGGCATTCCGCGCGACTATCTGAAGGAGCTCGCGCGGTATTGGCGGCACGAGTACGACTGGCGCGCCGCGGAAGCCAAGCTGAACGAGTGGCCGCAGTTCACGACCACGATCGACGGGGCGAACCTCCATTTCGCCCACATCCGGTCCCCGGAACCGGACGCGACCCCTCTGATCATGACGCACGGCTGGCCGGGCTCGATCGTCGAATTCGCCGAGGTCGCCGGCCCGCTGACCAACCCACGGGCCCACGGCGGCGATCCGGCCGACGCGTTCCACCTGGTGCTGCCGAGCATCCCCGGGTTCGGTTTTTCCGGGCCGACGCGGGAGACCGGCTGGGAGTTCAAGCGGGTGGCCGCCGCGTTCGCAGAGCTGATGAGGCGCCTCGGCTACCAGCGATACGGCGCACAGGGCGGCGACTGGGGTTCGGCCATCTCCCGCGAACTCGGCCGGACCTGCCCCGACCGGATCATCGGCGTACACCTGAACCTGCTGCCGGGCTCGGCCGCGACCGCGGAGCCGGACGCCGACGAGCTGGCCGCGCTGAGCCCGGCGGAGCGCGAACGCACGCTGACCTCGTGGGAACGGAGCCGGGAGTGGAGCCGTGACCGCCAGGGCTACGCCGATATCCAGTCCACCCGGCCCCAAACTCTCGCCTACGGGCTGACCGATTCACCCGTCGGCCAACTGGCCTGGATTGCCGAGAAGTTCAAGGAATGGACGGACTCGCAGGACCGCCCCGAGGACGCCGTCGACCGCGACCAGCTGCTCACCAACGTCATGCTGTACTAGCTCACCGGCACCGCCGGCTCGTCCGCCCGCATCTACTACGAGAGGGCTCACGCCCACTATTGGGGAGCGCCGCCCAAGCCGTCGACCGCACCGACCGCGCTGGCCGACTTCCCGCGGGAGAACTCCGTACCGCTGCGACACATCGCGGAACGGACGAACAACATCGTGCAGTGGTCGGAGCACGACCGGGGCGGGCATTTCGCCGCGATGGAGCAACCGCACCTGCTGGTCGCCGACATACGGAGCTTCTTCCGTAAGGTCCGCCGACACACCTCCACGTAAGGCCCGTTGGCCCTTCAGCGGCCGATGTCGCGGCGGCCGAATCGCCAGGCTCCTAGCCCGACGAGAGCGGCGGTGGCGGCGGTCAGGACGCCCGCGTCAGCGAGTTGGAAGCCGTTCTTCAGCGGTTCGCCCCACGGTGGCGATCAGCACGGCCCCAGTCGCCATACTCAGAACCGGGGATCAGGAACTTCCCCATGCAGTTGTCAAGCCCCTGCCACGACAGGCTGTGCGGGTTGGTAGCACGCCCCGTCACGGATCATGGCCCATTGGACGTTGGCTCTGCGGTGGGCGAGGGCGAGCACGCTGCTTGTGGTTCTTGCCCTCGGCGCGCTTGTGCTCGTAGTACGCCCGCGAGGCGGGACAGAATCTGATGCTGGCCATGGAGGACATGTAGAAGGCACTCAGTCCCGGGCTACCGAGCCCTCCAACGGCCAGGGGCAGGCGCCGCGTGCGCCAGCCATCGGGGTCTGTCACGGCCGGTAGATCATTTCGATCAGGCCGGCGGCGATCAGAGCCCATGCCCCGATGCCCAACAGCCATAACGTGTCACTGAGGGCACCGGCGGTGGCCGGAACCGCGGCGGCCCAGAAACAGGGCGTACTCGATGCGCCGCAGGTCGCGGGTGGGGTCGGGCTCTTTCACCCGGTTGCCTGTGTGCCCGGTACGGACCGGTGAGGGGGCGCGGACGGGTGCCGTTTCGGGGGCGCATGGCGCAAGCCTAAACACGCAGAGGGCAGACGGCAGGGTCCGATGCCGAGGACGGTGTGAGCGTTGGCTATCGTCTCCCAGTGCGAACAATCGTGGTGCCTGTCCGCGGAGCGGAGGGCTTGTTGTGCTGACGCGGCGGTGGCCGCGTCTTCGGCATCCGGCGCAGGCTGTCGTGGCCGGCTTCGCCACGGCGATCGCGGCCGGGACCGGTCTGCTGATGCTGCCGGTGGCCAAGGCAGGGCCGGGCGGTGCCAGCGCGCTGGAGGCGTTGTTCACCTCCACCTCCGCGGTGTGTGTGACCGGTCTGGTCGTGGTGGACACCCCCGGCTACTGGAGCGGATTCGGGCAGGCGGTGATTCTGGCGCTCATCCAGGTGGGCGGCTTCGGCATCATGACCTTCGCCTCCCTGCTGGTTCTGCTGGTCTCCCACCGCATCGGCCTGAGGGCGCGCCTGACGGCCGCCGCGGAGACCAAGACCCTGGGGCTGGGCGATGTCCGCGCGGTCGTGGCCGGTGTGGTCAAGGTCAGCCTGCTGCTGGAGGCGGTCACCGCGCTGGTGCTGACCCTGCGGTTCGGCACCGCCTATGACGAGTCCTGGCCGCGGGCGGTGTGGCTGGGCGTCTTCCACGCCGTCTCGGCGTTCAACAACGCCGGATTCGCGCTGTACTCCGACAGCCTGATGGGCTTCGTCACCGACCCCTGGATCTGCCTGCCCATCGCACTGGCGGTCATCGCCGGCGGACTGGGCTTCCCCGTGCTGTTCGAGCTGCGCCGCCGATTCCGCAAGCCGCGCGGCTGGTCCCTGCACACCAAGATCGTACTGTGGGCCTCTGGTGTCTTCCTGGTCGGCGGCAGCGCCTTCATCACCGCGATCGAATGGTCCAACCCAGCCACCCTGGGCCCCCTGGACGTGCCCGGGAAACTGCTGGCCGGGTTCTTTCAGGGCGTCATGCCGCGCACCGCCGGGTTCAACAGCATCGACACCTCCCAGATGAACCCCGCGAGCTGGCTGGGCACGGACGTGCTGATGTTCATCGGCGGTGCCAGCGCCGGCACTGCCGGCGGTATCAAGGTCACCACCTTCGCCGTGCTGTTCTTCGTCATATACGCCGAGATCCGTGGCGAGGGGGCGGTCAATATCTTCCACCGCCGCCTGCACGGTGACATTCAGCGTCAGGCCCTGACCGTGGTGCTGCTGTCCGTGGCCGCCGTCGCCATCTCCACCTTGGCCTTCATGGTCTTCACCGACTACAACCTGGACCAGTCACTGTTCGAGGTCACCTCCGCCTTCGCCACCGTTGGGCTGTCCACCGGCATCACCGCCAGCCTGCCCCCAGGTTTGCAGCTCCTGCTGACCGCGTTGATGTTCATCGGCCGACTCGGCCCCATCACCGTCGCCTCCGCGCTCGCACTGCGCCAGCGTGTCCGTATGTACGATCTTCCCGAGGAGCGACCCGTCATTGGCTAGGAAGACCACCCCCAAGAAGCGGCGCACGGGCCCGGGGGGCTCCGTCGTCGTCATCGGCCTGGGCCGCTTCGGCCGGGCCTTGGCCCTGGAACTCGTTGACGAAGACACCGAAGTTCTCGGTATTGACGAGAACGCCGAAGTCGTCCAAGCCCTCTCGGGCTCCCTCACCCACGCCGTGCGGGCCGACTCCACCAAGGAGGAGGCCCTGCGCCAGCTGGGTGTCCACGAGTTCGACCGCGCCGTCGTCGCCATCGGCACCGACCTGGAAGCCAGCATCCTCACCGCCTCGCTGCTGATCTCCTTCGGCATCGAGAACGTCTGGGCGAAGGCCATCAGCGAAGCCCACGGCCGCATCCTCACCCAGCTCGGTGTCCACCACGTCGTCTACCCCGAACACGACATGGGTCAGCGCGTCGCTCACCTCGTACGGGGCCGCATGCTCGACTACATCGAATTCGAAGACGACTTCGCCATGGTCAAAACCAACCCGCCCGCCGACATCATCGGCCTCCCCCTGTCCAACAGCGCCGTCCGCTCCCGCTACGGCATCACCGTCGTCGCCATCAAACGCCCCGGCGAAGGCTTCACCTACGCCACCCCCGAAACCGTCGTGGAAGCAGACGACACCATCATCGTCGCCGGACGCACCCGAGCAACCGAACTCTTCAGCGAACTCCAGTAAGGCTGCCCCCGGCAGACAACGGCGACCATGTGAGCGGAGCACTCGTGCACGCCGGTGTACTCCTGCGCCGTGTGGACCCGGGCGCCGGACAACTACCTCGCCACGAACTGCGTCAGGATGGCCTGCACATCGTAGATGTCGACGCCCTTGGTGAACGTCTTCTGGATCGGGGCGGGATTGCCGGAGATCCAGATCTTGAGCTCCGCGTCGAGGTCGAAAGTACCGGCCGTCTCCACGGCAAAGTGCGTGATGCTCTTGTACGGAACGGAGTGGTACTCCACCTTCTTGCCGGTTATCCCTTGCTTGTCGACGAGGATGAGCCGACGGTCGGTGAAGAGGATGGTGTCGCGTATCAACTGGTACGCAGCGTGCACCTGCTCGCCCTGCCCCAGCAGCCGCGCGTAGTCCTGCTGCGCCGCCGCCGGATCGACAGTGTGCGCGTTTCCGAACAACGCCATGACAGACCCCCACTCATTTGAAGTTGCACGATCCTCTCACCGTCGGAGTCCTCTGCAACGGGGTGCGCCGGCCGGGACCGGGATTCTCCTACGAGCGCGCAGTGGCCGCCGACCGCATCCGAACCGGGGCCACGAGGTGGCCGCCGCAAGCTGAACCATGAGGGCGCCCGCCCCCGCCGCAGGTCACGCAGCTGCGGAGCGACGGCCGGCAGCTCGGCAGCTGCTCCTCGCTGCGTGGGTCTCGAGGCTCGTCAGTGATCGAGCTCGTCAATGATCTGGCTCCGTCAATGATCGCGGACATCGCAGTACGGCCCGCACGCTGTGGCCGAGATCGGCGCTGCAGCGGCGACCGGCCGTCTGGTAGGCGATCTCGGCTGAGGCACCTTGCTCGCGCGGTGTGCCGGGGGGCAAGCTTGTGGCATGGGTGCTCAGGACGGCCCCACGCTCATCACTTCCGTGCAGCGAGCCTTCCGCTTGATGGAAGCCGTGGGGGCACACGAGGGCGGTGCCCCGGCGAAGCAGCTGGCACGCGAGGCAGGGCTGCCCCTGGCCACGACCTATCACCTGCTGCGCACGCTGGCCCACGACGGGTACCTGCGGAAGCTGGACGACGGCGGGTACGTCATCGGGGACCAGCTGCACACGCTGCACGTCGGAAGCCGTACGCAGACGCTGCTCTCCCGTATCCGTCCCGCGCTCGCCGCTCTGCGGGACGAACTGTCGGCCGCCACTTATCTGACCTTCTACGAGGAGGGCGAGATCCGGGTCGCCGAGATCGTCGACGGCCCCCGGGCACCACGGGTCGACCTCTGGGTGGGATTCGAGGACGCCGGGCACGCCACAGCGCTGGGTAAGTGCGTCCTGCGCGAGCTGGACGACGACTCGCGCAACGACTACCTCTCCCGGCACGATCTGGCCGATCTCACACCCCGCACCATCACCCACCGTTCCGAGCTGCTCCAACGACTCAGCTTGTCGCCCGCCGCCCCGGCCGTCATGGATCTGGAGGAGTACGCCCTCGGTACGGTCTGCCTCGCGGTGCCCGTATACAGCGGGCAAATGCTCGGCGCGCTCGGCGTCTCCCTCCGGGCGGACCAGCTCTCCCGCGCCGATCAGGTCCAAGCGCGGCTGGTCCCGACAGCGAGTCGCGTGACCAGGGGTCTTTCGCTCACTATCTGAAAAGCCTGCCCTTGTGGTTCACACCCGGACACCTGTTTTCTGGACAAAAGAGACGTTCAAGCTTATGCGGACGGGACAGGGAGTTGCGGACCACAACAATGAGTCACGCCCGACACCATCAGCGCGACCGCCGACCGAGGCAAGCAACCTGGAGGCTTACGAAGCGGGCGGGCGGCTCTGGGGTTGCGGCCCGGCGGGATGAGCGCACAGAGCCGACCCCGGCCCCGGGGACAGCGCAGCGGAACCAGCCACGCACCACCGCCCACCTCGCCGCCGGTGCGCCCGCACTGCTCGTCTCTGCCGTCGCGCTCCTCGCCCTCGTCAGCGGAGCCGGGATGACCTGGTTGCCGCTGCTTGCCGTCGGGCCTGCGCTGGCCGCCGCCACCAGCAGGCCGTCGGGAGTACTCGGTATCGGCTTCCTCGCCGTGGCACTGGGCGCCGTGCTCGGCGCCCGTGGCGGCGCGCCGGGCCGTGAGCAGGCGATCGTGCTGTCCGCACTGGTCGCCGTCACCCTGGCGAGCAGCCTGGCCAGCGCGCTGCGCGAGCGCCGCGAACGGGTCCTGGCAGCCGTCCGCTCAGTCGCCGAGGCCGCCCAGCACGCCCTCCTCCAGCCCGTGCCCGCCACCGTCGGCCAGTTCCAGGTGGCTGTGCGCTACAGCGCCGCCGCCGCGGAGGCCCGAATCGGAGGGGACTTCTACGCACTGGTGCCCACCCCGTACGGGGTCAGGCTGATCGTCGGCGATGTGCGCGGCAAGGGGCTGCCTGCGGTGGGCACCGCCGCTCTGGTGCTCGGTGTCTTCCGCGAGGCCGCCTATGACGAGCCGGCCCTTCTGGATGTCGTCGGCAGGATCGAGCGGAGCCTGGGGCGCAACCTCGGTCACGACGACTTCGTCACCGCCGTGGTCGCCGGGTACCCCCGGGCCGGGCGCATGGAGGTGGTCAACTGCGGACACGCCCCTCCGCTGCTGGTTCGCGATTCCGACGTCACGGCTGTCGAACCGACCCATCCGGCGCCACCTCTCGGGCTGAGCGCCCTCACCAGTGAAACGCCGAGCCTCCAGGTGCTGTCTTTCACCGACGGCGACCAGTTGCTTCTCTACACCGACGGGGTCACCGAGGCCCGCAACCACAGTCGTGAGTTCTACCCGCTCATCGAGCGGGTGGCGCGGCACGTGTCGAACGAGCCGTCCCATACCCTCGCCGGGCTGCACGACGAGCTGCTGGCGCACGTGGGCGGCCGGCTCCACGACGACGCGGCACTGCTTCTGCTCCGGAAGCCCGCGGTTGCCGGCTCGACGTCCGCGGCTGAGCGCCAGGCTCCGGTCGGCACGCCGACTTTCTGCCCGGCCGAATCGCACTGACGAAGCCGTGGAAGACGATCGACTGTGGCATGAACGCTCCACCCGCCCCTTCCGCGGGGTGCTGCCCCTGCCCGTGTCATCACTGCGCTCCGCACAGCCGGTTCGCGGTAGTCCGGCCAACCGCCATCGGGCCGTCCCGCTGACCTGGGGGTTGTCAGAGAGCACGGTGCATGATGTGCAGCCCGACATAGCCCGCCGTCGGGTGCCGGAAGCCCTCGGGCACCGTGCCCAGCACCTCGAAGCCGAGCGACCGGTACAGCTTCACGGCATGCTCATTCGTTTCCACGACCGCATTGAACTGCATCGCCCGGAAACCCGCCGCCCGCGCCCACTCCACGGTGTACTCGCACAGCGCCCGGCCCACGGCCCGCCCGGAATGGGCCGGATCGACCATGTAGCTGGCGCTCGCGACATGCGAGCCGTTGCCCATCCGGTTGCTGTTCATCTTTGCCGTGCCCAGCACCGTACCGGCGTCGTCGACGGCGACGACCGTACGGTCCGGGGCCGTGAGAAGCCACCAGTCGCGGCCCTGCTCCTCACCGAGATCGATCGGATACGGGAAGGTCTCGCCCGCTGCGACGATCTCGTGGAAGAAGGGCCAGATGGCCGGCCAGTCCCGCGCGGTGGCTTCCCTGATCAGCATGCGGACAGGATGGCGGAACGAACCGAGGCGCTGCCTGTGGTTTTCGCGGCCTGGGGCTCGTACGTACCGCATCGAGCCCGTAGTCAAGGCCCGTCGGCATGCTGTGCGGGGTCGGGAGGGCTACCAGTGCGCCGGGCGGGTGAGCGTCGGAGGCAGCTTGGTGGTGGCATCGCCCTTCGCCGCATTGAGCTGGGGCTGGGTGAGGAAGAGCGTTCCGGTGAGGTCTGCGCCGCTCAGGTCGGTGTCCCGGAAATCCGCCCCGATCAGGTCAGCCGCTCTCAGGTCGGCATTCCCGAGGTCGGCCGCGATGAGATACGCGCCACGAAGATTGGCGCCCCGCAGGTCGGCCCCCTTGAGCTTGGCCCCGATGAGATCGGCTCCCCGGTGGTTCCTCTTACGGCCGGGGACATCGGCCCGGGCCAGTTCGCTGGTACGCAGCAGCAGCGCATTGATGTCGTCACGGAGCGCCGCCACGTCCACCTGTGCGAGCGTTTCGGCACTGCCGCGGGTGAGGCGATCGGTGTCGTTCAGCGCATTGCGGAGTTCGCTGTGGATCGGGCGGGCCGCCGGCAGCGTCAGTGCTTCGGTCAAGTACCGGAGCAGCTCGTGGAGTTGTCGCATGACGGGAAACACGTCGAACATCTGGCGGGCGGTGTCGGGGGCCTGCCGCCAGTCCTGCCCACCGAAGGTGATCTGGGAGACCTTCTGCCCTGCGCCGAAGCAGTCGAAGACGGTGCAGCCGGGAAAGCCACTTTCGCGGAGGCGAGTGTGGATACCGCAGCGGAAGTCCGCTTGCAGGTTTGTGCACGGCTGTCCGGCGTCCTTGTTGACCGCGAAATCGGCCGAAGCGGCGAACGGCAGCGCGACACAGCACAGCCCGAAGCAGCTCCCGCAGTCCGCTTGCAGATCGGGACGGTCCCGGTCAGGGGAGGCGGAAGGCCCGTCTGTCGGGAATTCGCGCTCCTGAGGCAAGGTGTGTGATCTCCTGTCGCTGAGTGAGCACCGCGCTACCCCGCAACGCTCGGGAAGAGTCTCCATTCTCCCCGAATTCTCCCCGACGGGTCACAGGTGAAATGGGGCGGGCGGCCCGGCTCCGGCCTCGGCTCGCCCGGCCAGCGGCCAGCGATCAGCGATCAGCGATCAGCGATCAGCGATCAGCGATCAGCGATCAGCGATCAGCGATCAGCAGAGCGTGATTCCGCCGGGCGGTGCTGGAGGCGATGCCTGGCGTCGTTCCGCCGCCGCCCCGTGCGCGAGGTCGAGTTGCCGGTCGAATCCGGCCATGTGCGTTTTCCGTGCAGGCTTCCGTCTCCCTCCTGAGGGGGAGACCGTTCACGCCCTGGGGGGATCCGTGCCCAAGGCCGCGGCGGCTTGGCTGAACACCGTGAAGAACGCGATGAAGGACCCCAGCCACACCGAAAAACACCGCACCGGACGCCTGAACGAACTCCGACACCAACCCAGCCACCCCTGCATCACCACCTCCCGGGGGCCGCGATGATCTCCCGCGCCCGCGGTTCCCGGCATCTGTTCACACTGCTATTGCTGATGGGGATGCTGGTCTCGGGGATGACGCCGGCCGTGGCCCAGCGCCCCGATGGCGATATCCGAAGCCGGGACGAAGCCATTCCCGGCATGCACGTGCTCGACGAGAAGCCCGCGGCACCCGGTTACCGCTACTTCGAACTGAGTTACCGTCAGCCCGTTGACCACCGTCATCACCGAAACGGCGGTTCCTTCAAGCAGCGGCTGACGCTGCTGCACAAGTCGACCCGACAGCCGATGGTGCTGTACACCACCGGCTATGCCCTCGGCACGGATCCCAACTACCGCTCCGAGCCGGAGGAACTGGTCGACGGCAACCAGATATCCACCGAGCAGCGGTTTTTCGGCACGTCCCGCCCCGGTCCTGTGGACTGGTCGAAGCTGGACATCTGGCAGGCGGCGAGTGACCATCACCGCCTGATCCAAGCGTTCAAGGCCATTTACTCCGCGCCGACCGCCAGGGCCGCGTCAGCCCGGTGGATCACCGTCTCGTGCGCCATGCGGCGGGCGAAGAACGCCGGTCCTCCCTCCGCGGCAGGAAGCGGGGTCCACACCTCGGCCTCGGGCCCGGCGGCGCGCAGCGTGTCGGCCAGTTGCGCAGCGCCCTCGGCGAGCCATGCGTCGAGTACGGCGGGATCCTGGTCGGTGTAGCGGGAGAGGTCGCGGACCTGTTCGTCGGAGGGAGGCTGCGTCGCCCGGGTCCGTACGATCAGCTCGACCCAACGGTGCGCGCCGCCGAGATGACGCAGTAGCTGCCAGAGGTTCCAACCCGGGCAGGACGGTACGGGGACCGTCAGGTCCGCGCCCTTGATGCAGGACCTCAGCAGGTCCGTCTGCACGACGATTTCGGCACAGTGCTGGTCGTAGCCAAGGCCTGTCATGAGCGACACGGTAGACCGCACCACTGAACAGCACGGCCCGAGGAGTGGTCGCGCCGCCGCCCGGAGTGCGGAGTGCGGAGCGGAGTACGCGGTACCGTCCTGGTCGAGTCGGCCCGCGCTGCTGCCCAAGTCGGCCCGCGCTGCTGGTCGGCAAGTCCGTACGGGTGCTCGGCCAGTCCATGGAGCTGCTCGGCCGGTCCGCGGAGCTGCTCGGCCGGTCCGTGCGCACGACGAAGAAGCGAACCTGGGAGAGGGAGGGGCGGAAGCATGGTTGCCGCACTTCAGACGTTCGAGGCGAAGGCCGGTTGGGCTGTCCTGCGTGAGCGGTTGACGAGGCGCCTTCCCACGGACGAGCTGGTCCTGATGGACGAGGCGGTCGACTTCGCGGTGCGTTGGCATGCGGGCCAGGTTCGGCCGGCGGGTGAGCCGTACGTCGAGCACCTGCTCGAGGTCGTGTGCGTCCTGGCGGAGGCGGTCGGAACGACCGACATCGACGTGTTGCGAGCGGCTGTCCTGCATGACGTGGTCGAGGACACCGAGTGCTCCCTGGACGAAGTACGGAAGCACTTCGGTGACCCGGTTGCGGTGTTGGTCGACTGGGTGACCAAGCCCCCGCATACGGACGGCCTGGCGCCTGCGGAGGCGCGCACGGCTTATCTCGCCCGGCTGCAAAACGCCCCGGCTGATGCGCTTCTGGTCAAGCTGGCCGATCGGCTGAGCAATGTGCAGCGCCTGGACTCGCACCCCCGGCCGGAGAAACGCTGTTCGTACTACGCGGAGACGGTGCGCTCCATCGTCCCGCTCGCTCAGTCTCATCCGTGGTTCCGCCAGTGGTACGCGTCCTGGTGCGGCGAGTTCCGTCACCTGGCCCTCGACAGTCCGGGTGCGCAATCCCGGTAACGGGCTTGGCGGGCTTGGATTGTTCGCCGGACCAACCAGCCGACTCCGCTCCGGAGTCCCCGCCCCGCCGCCGCGGCCGGGCGGGGACTCGGGGATAGGGGCTAGGGACTCGGGGCCGGTCGTGCACCACGTGTACGTGCACCACAAGAAGGCGGTGCCGCGCTGCCCGGCGTCGGGCCGATGCTCCGGCCTCCGGCCGTGGCACCAGCCGCCGATCCAGCTACTTCACTCTGTCTCGTCTCTGCCTGCCGGGCCTGCGTACCGGACGGCGAGCCTCGCCAGTGCCACCGCCGCGACCAGCAGACCGAAGTCGCGCAGCGCGATGTCGTAGTAGCCGGGAATGGTCAGCAGGTTGAGGATGATCCCCGCCAGCCACCCGGCGACCAGCCAGCCACCGAACCTCGGCGCCAGCGCGACGACGACGCCCGCCACCACCTCGATCACGCCGACCCCGTACATGGCCTGCTGCGCAGTACCCGGAACGATGCCGTCGATCCACGGCGCCAGGTAGCCGGGCCAGTCCACGAGCAGGTTCGCGAACTTGTCCAGGCCGAACAGGATCGGCGCCACCGTGAACACCGTCCGCAGCGCGAGAAACGCCTGGTAGCCGGGGTCGGAGAGCGCGGCCCGCCGGGGCGGGGCGGACGGCGCGGTTGTGCTCGCGGACATGACATCCTCCTTCTATCAACAACTTTCTTCAACAATAGAAGCGAGGTCTCTCTTTCGTCAACGGCGATGGGTTTTACACTTGAGTCGTGGACCAGCCCAAAGACGCAGACCTCTCCGCCGTCGCCGCCCTCGACGAGCCCACCCGCCGACGGCTGTACGACCATGTGGCGCGCCAGCCGGAAGCTGTCAGCCGCGACGACGCGGCCGAGGCACTGGGGCTCGCGCGGCAGACCGCCGCGTTCCACCTGGACCGACTGGCCGAGGAATCCCTGCTCGAGGTCCGTTACGAGCGGCGCAGCGGGCGGAGCGGCCCCGGCGCGGGGCGACCCGCCAAGCTCTACCGGCGCTCGGCGAAGCAGGTCACCGTCAGCCTCCCGGAACGCCGTTACGACATCGCCGGACGGCTCCTCGCGCAGGCGTTGGAGGAGTCGGAAGCCACTGGCGAGCCCGCCCGCGCAGCCCTGCACAGGAAGGCCCACGAACTGGGCGAGCAGATGGCCACGGACGGTGGAGCGCCTGTTCTCGACCTACTGGAGCGGTACGGCTTCGAACCGCAGTCCGACGGCGACGCCATCGTCCTCGCCAACTGCCCGTTCCACACGCTGTCCCGCGAGCACACCGAGACGGTCTGTGGCATGAACCTTCACCTGCTGCGCGGCCTCCTCGACGGTCTCCACGACACCGGTCTCCACGCCCGCCTCGCCCCCACCCCCGGCCACTGCTGCGTCCGCCTGGAGCAGGCCGCGTAAGCGGAGACGACGGCAGGCCGTCGGTGTGCGCCACCAGGAGCCCTCGGGGCACGCCACAAGAACCCCGGCGCTCAACCGAGCAGCCTCACAGCAGAGTTGGAGATCCCAGGGTGACCGGCGTGGCCGCGTACGACCCGCCCGCCGATCACTGTCGGACAGCGGGGGGTCTGCGGAGGTGCTGCGGCCGTTCGCGGGGGCCGAAGGCCGCGATGGCGTCTTCCGCGGACGCGCGAGCGCTGACGTGGAGGTCGGCCCATCCAGCGGCGTCCGGAATGGTGGACCACGACTGCGAGACAGGGCAGTTCGCCATCCGATCCGGCCCCACGATCGGCCGGATACGGACGGACTTACTCCGCTGCGCGGAACCCGCCAGCTGCGGCAGCGGAGACGAAATCGGCGAAGGCGGCGGGTGTGAAGCTGAGGGCGGGGCCGTCGGGGTCCTTGGAGTCGCGGATGGCGACGGAGCAGGGTACGGCGGCGATTTCGACGCACTGGCCGCCGGTGTCCGCGCTGTAGCTGGACTTACGCCACTGCGCACCGCCGATGGGCGCGCACTCCACACACTCGCCGCCGTCATCTCCGCTGTAGCTGGACTTACGCCACTGCGCGCCGGTCAGTTCAGGGCTGCTCCCCATAACGTTCCTCCATCACACGGGCGATCAACTTCGCCGAGTCCTCCACGGACAGTGCGGCGGCTTGCAAGTGATCGTAACGGAGCGAACGAGCCTTGGCCTCTACCGGATTGGCCGACATATGGCCGCTCTCATAGCTCTCGCTGTAGACGATGTCCGGGTCGTCGTCGAAGCGGAGAATGGTGAACGAGCCCTTCAGTCCGCCATGCGCCCCTGCCTCGAACGGCAGCACCTGGATCTGCACCCACTCCCGGTCCCGGAAGTCCAACAAGCGGGCCAGTTGATTCCGCATCACCTCTGTGCCGCCGATGACCTGGTGCAGCACCGCCTCGCTCAGCACCACCCACGCCAGCGGCGGGTTCTCCCGTTCCAGGATGCGCTGGCGCTCCGTACGGGCCGCCACCCGGTCGTCCAACCGGTCCTGGTGCAGCACGCCGAGCACCGCACGCGCGTACTCCTCGGTCTGGAGCAGACCGTGCACCAACTGCGCCTGGAAGCTGTAGATATGGCTGGCTCTCGCCTCCATCTCCGCGTACGGCTGGAACCACGGCGGCAGCTGGCTGCGCAGCACCAGCTTCAGCAGCCGCATCAGCGCCCCGTCCGTCCCCAGCGCCGCGTCCACGCGCTGGGTGAACTCGCGGGTCGGGAGCTTACGCGCGGTCTCGATCTGGCCGACCAGCGAGCCCGTACAGAAGATGATCGCCCCGAGCTGCTGCTGGTTGAGGCCGGCGGCCTCGCGGAAGCGGCGCAACTCGGCGCCGTAGTAGTCCAGTGGGGATGCGCTCGGATCCAGGTCACGGATGTTTGCCACAGGTGTCCCCTCGCCCAACCCGCCATCGCGGCGGGTTGTATTCAGTCCGTAGCCGAGCGTAGCCATTGGACTCGACGATTGTGGCGTGAAATCGACAACTGACCTGGTGCCACCCATCGTTCGTCCGTCCCGCCAGTACCGGATGAGCTTTACGGTCGGTGACCACTCCGCGGGCCACGTACGCCGGATCGTCCGGGCGTACCTCCGGCTCTGGGACATGACGGAGCTGGCGGACGCCGCCGAGCTGGCCGTCACCGAACTCCTCGCCAACGTCGTCCGGCACGTTCCCGACCGGCGGTGCTCCGTACTGGTGGTCCGTAGACCGGACGGGCTGCGGGTCGAGGTGGCCGACGGGGAGCCCGGTCGGCCGATCGTCCAGACGGCGGGCGCGTACGACGAGAGCGGGCGTGGGCTGGCGCTGCTCTCCGCGGTGGTGGACACCTGGGGCGTCGCAGCCGCGCCCGAGGGCGGGAAGACGGTCTGGTTCGAATGCGTGAGCGCGGCGGCCCCTGCCCCGTCCTGACACATCCGGATGAACGGTAAACCGTTCGAGTGGCGGCGGACCGCGCTTGGCCGGATCCTGAAATGGCGACGATCCGGCGGGGCGGCGGAGGCCAGGCACCGCTTGGCCCCCGCCGCCCCCAATTCATTGCGCCCCGCGACCGCGCCCGTATGTCATCGTGTCCGCATTTCGTCGCGCCCGCGCGCTGCCCGACGCCGATCACGTCATCGAGACCGGACCCGCGATCACAGCACTGATGGCCCGCGAGATCAGCCCCGCCGACGCGATCGCCGACGGCAGCGTCCGCCTCACCGGAGGCCCGAAGCTGCTGACGCGGTTCACCGACATCTTCCGCATCTGAGGCTGCCCGGCGTGGGCTCGGCTCGCCTTCTGGGTCTCGTCCGGGAGGACCCGGCCCCTTCCGCCTATCCGTTTCTGCCCATCCGTGCAGCGCAATGCGGCCTCAGTCCCTATGAGCACTCAGTCCCCATGAGGACTCGCACCGCGGTACGGGCCATTGCGCCCCCCATGACATCTCGCGGGGGCTGCAAAAACGGCCCCGGCGTGTTCACGCCGGAGCCGCCCCTTCCGGGCCGTTGCACGTGAGCGTGCGCCAACCCGCATTCAACGTTACCGCCATGCCGCCACCAATCCCTCATGGCCGACAAACGAAAACGAGGCACCCGCGGAAGGCCGGGACGCGACCCCAGCGTTGCGTCAACCTTGCTTTTCCTCTTTGGCTTCCATGAGAAGGATTCCTTGGTGTGTCAGCGTGACCATGGCAGGCGTATTGCCCGTCGCCCAGTCGACCGTGATCAGGCCCTCGCCCACCAGATACGTGCAGGCGGCGGCCACGTCCTCGTCGGGGATCCCGAGGTCGTCGCGGAGCTTTGCCCCAGTGATACCCAGAAGACGGTTGCCTTCGGAGGCCTCGTACAGCACCTGCATGATCTTCTCGCGGTACGCCTTCCGCTCGCCTAGAGATGCCATGTCTGTCACCTTCTGAGAAGACCTTTCCCCGTGCTCAACGCGTGGCTGTCTGAGGGTCCGCACCGACTCGAGAAGTCGGGAAAGCAGGAGATCGACCGGGATGGCGCGGGACCGAACACCGTCCGGACGACTGACTCGTCCTGTGTCCTCGTGCCGAGACGCGTTTCTCTCAGACCTCCTGGGTATGCGCACGGTCTCCGCCGACCGAGTCGCTGGTGACCAGCCACGGCCGGAACGACTCTGAGGGCTCGGGGTGGTGAGCGGTGTCCACGGTGATGTGGAGTCGGGTGCCGCTTCCGTCGTCGCCGGCGGGGTAGCTGCGCTGTTCAGTGCTGGCGAAGCAGCGCCGGAGCGCTTCGGCGACCTGGCGCGCGGCTTCGGGAGACGCCGCGACGATACGGACGTCGGCGAGCCCGGGCGCAGGCAATGGTTTCGCGGGATTCATAGTGACTCGCTGTCTGTGGAGGTGCGGCGGCTGTCCGGGTTGATGCGGCGGCGACGTCAGTGCGTCACCCCCGTCGGTCACCCCCGTCGATTCCGGGTACGCAGCATTCGGCGTCGCAGCAGGCGAAGCCGACCGAGGCCCGCGTCGTGGTGGTCGCGGCGAAAGGTGCCGATGTGCGGGCCGAGAAGCTCGCCGGCCGGCGCCCCTCGGTGCCGGCGGCGAGGCTTCGTGGTCCGGTCGCGGCGGGTCGGCAGGACGTCGCTGTACCGGAAGGCCTCGATCCTCTCGGCGTGCTGGGCGTTCAGCAGGTGAATCAGGAGTACTCCCGCAGCGATCGTCGCGAGGATCACTGCCACGGTGATGAGGTTCTCCACGGTTCTCACATCCCCTGGGCACCGCTCGGGCGCCTGACCGCATTCCCGAGGGATGACGACAAAGCCCCGCCTTCGGACAACCATTCCTCGAGCTCGAGGAGGAGATCGCGGGAACGAGGCCACCGGGCGCCGTCCAGGAGATCCGGAGCTGCGTCCGCTGGTCTCAGGGACAAACGGGCGGCCGTCGGCGAGGAGACACGATCATGCATTGTCGGTGTGCGCTCGAAGGTCGCGGTCATCGCGGGCCGACCTGCCCCCGGGCCCGTTTTCATCTGCCCGGTGTTGTTGCTCGCCGAGAACGACACCTGCAAGGGAAGCCGGTGTACGAAGTGTCCCCAGTGCCTTGAGCCTACCCCGGCCGGAGGCCGACCGGGCCCTTGCAGGCCCATGGTTTCGTCGGGCACGCCATGCCGTGAAGCGTGGAACCGATTCGCCCTTCACACGCCGGCAGTCTCCGTCGTTGGCCGATCGCGCTCCGCGTATGTGACGACGGCCGGAGGATCTCACCTCGGAGTACCGTGGATGTGCCTTGGAGATTTTTTGCATGTCGGCAGCCGCGCCGACCCCACCCCGGACAAATGAGCGGCCCCAGGTCGCCGAGGCCCCGCAGACGGGCGGCACATCATGGTCGACTCGGACACCCCACCCGTGACCCCACCCGCGCCCAACTCCTTGCCGGACCCGCACCACCTCGTGGAACCCGGGACAGCCGTGTTGAGGCTGGAGACGACGTCGACCCGCCAGGGAATTCTCGATGGCGCATGGTGGCCGCATTCCCGAGACATCGGGGCCGAGCTGCCGGGCCTGATCACGGCCTTGACCGAGCATCTGGGCCCCATCACGCGCGTCGGCCTGGACGCGAGCGCCTGGGACGAACTCCCTGGGCGTCTGGTCATCGATGGCCGCGTCGTACACATCCACTCGTTCCCGGTCGGCGACGACACGGTTCTCATCACCCGCGGCGACGAGGATCACTTCGTGCTGCTCGTGGTCCCGCCGGAGGCCACCCCGTCAGCAGCCCACGATGCGATGGCCCGGGCCGTACAGGCCGACAACACCACCCAGGCCGAGCAGATCCTCATCAACACGGGCTCCATTCCCCCGCACGGGAGCCCCCCCGGCGACCGGCATGCGGAGAAGGAACGCGGCGAACCGGTCTGAAACCCGGGGGACGGCACCACCGCCGGGGCGTGTTCCGGACGTGGCCCCGTCCGCCTCATCCCGCGGGGACCTGTGGCTTCTCGCTCGCTGAGGCCTCGTCCGATCCGGCCGTCCCCTTCTTGTCCCGCTCCTTCGAGTCCATCGAACCCGCCGCGCCCTCCGGCTCCTGCGGGCCCGCGAGTTCCTGCTCTTCCTTCGATCGGCCCATCAGCACGTACTGCAGTCCGAAGCCGCACGCCACCACCACGGACCCGCCGACCGCGTCGAGCAGGTAGTGGTTGGCGGTGCCGACGATCACCACCGTCGTCAGCAGCGGGTAGAGGAATCCCGCGACCCGCAGCCACAGCGGCCGTGCCAGCAGGGCGATCACGATGGCACACCACAGCGACCAGCCCACATGCAGCGACGGCATCGCCGCGTACTGGTTGGAGACGTCGGTGAGCGCACCGAATTCCGGGCTGTTGAGGTCCTGCGGCCCGTTCACCGTGTCGATGAAGTCGAGGCCGGGCATCAGCCGCGGCGGCGCGAGCGGATAGAGCCAGAAGCAGAGCAGGGCGAGCAGGGTGGTGATGCCCAGCGCCGCCCGCGTCCACCGGAACATCGCGGGCCGGTGCGCGTACATCCAGCCCAGCAGCGCCAGGGGCACCATGAAGTGCAGATTTGTGTAGGCGAGATTGAGGGTGACCTCGAGCCACGGCTGCTTCGCCACCACCGAGTTGAAGGCGTGCTCCACATCGATGCGCAGCGCGCTCTCCAGGGCGAGGATCTGCCGGCCGTGCTCCTCCGCGACGCCGCGCGCACCGGCCGCCGAGATGCGTACGTACGAATAGGCCCAGTAGCAGACGCGGATCAGCAGTAGCTCCAGCAGCAGGTTCGGGCGGCTGAGCGGCCTGCGCAGGAAGCGGAGCAGGGGAATCCAGCGGTAGCGGGCGGGCGCCGGCTGTCCGTACTCCGTCGGGACCGGGCGGTCCCAGTGCGGCGATGTCCGGGACAGGAACGGTACGGCGCAGGCGGCGGCGATCGCGACCAGCAGCGGCGCGTTCTCTCCGATGAGACGAATGCCCTTGGTGGTGGGCACGATCGCGGCGCTGCTGAGGGTCATCACCATGACGACGAGGACCGGCCACACTCTCCGGTCGGCCTGGCGGCGGCCCACCCGGCCCACGACGGCGAGCAGGATCCACAGCTGCTGGTGGAGCCAGGCGGTCGGCGCGATCGCGACGGCGACGCAGCCGGTCATCGCGAGGGCGAGCAGCAGCTGTCCGTCCTTCGCGTAGTGCGCGGCCCGCCGCAGGCCGAAGACCGCGACGGTCCCCGCGAGTACGCCGAAGAGCGCGAGCTCGGGCAGGCCGCTGAGGCCGAGTCGCAGAAGAAGGCCGTGCAGGGACTGGTTGTGGAGGCTGTCCGCGGGCAGGCCGAGGCCCGCTCCTGCGACGTGGTTCACCCAGTACGTCGCGGAGTCGTGCGGCAGCAGCGCCCAGGCGAGCGCCGAACATCCCGCGAAGGCGCCGGCCGATATCGCCGCCACCCGCCGACGCCCCATCAACCACAGCAGCGGCACGAACAGCAGTACGGTCGGCTGGAGCGCGGCGGCCAGGCCGATGAGCACACCCGACCGGCGGGAGGACACCCGCGGCAGGAAGGCGAGCAGCACGAGCAGGACCGGCAGGATGCTGGTCTGTCCCAGGGTGAAGGTGTTGCGGACCGGGAGCGAGACCACCAGCAGGATGATCGCCAGGGGCGCGGCGAGCAGCGCGGTGCGCCGGGATACCGGGCCGGGCAGCAAGCGGGCTGCCAGGAAGCCGAGGCCCACGACGAGCAGCAGCGTGCCGAACGTCCAGAAGACGCCGAAACCCTGCTCGGCCGCCCGGGTGAGCGGTTTGAGGACGAGCCAGGCGAACGGTGTCCCGGTGAACGTGCCGTCCTCGTACAGCGGGCCCGGCACACGCAGGACGCCGCCCGGTCCTGTCCAGGTCTCGAGGTCCGTCAGCCGTTCGTCGCGAGGCAGCTGCAGAACGGCCACTGCCTGGCGCGCGGCGAGCAGGATCGCGAGGAACCACAGGACACCCGATGCGACCCCCACGCGCGATTCCGGAAACTGAGCCACCGCCAGTCCGCGCTTCTGTGCATTCGCCACGCCGCGCCGCTCCCCCTCCGCTTCGACCGATCGTAAGTTCGACCGACTCTCGACCCGATCTTCGCCCGGATCGCCAAGCATCCCTGTGACAGACGCAGGACACCCGTTTGTCACCTGACTGCCGCTGTGTATTGGCTCGAACACTAAAGGTGCGTGGCGGAGTTCCGCACCTCGAGGGGTACGGCAGGATGGGTGGCATGAGTGTTGTGAAGATCAATGTCCTGACGGTTCCCGACGAGCAGCGCGAGGTGCTGGAGAAGCGGTTCGCCGCGCGGGCCGGGTCGGTGGAGAACTCCGACGGCTTCGAGTGGTTCGAGCTGCTGCGGCCGGTCGAAGGCACGGACACCTACCTCGTGTACACGCGGTGGCGCGACGAGGCCGCGTTCCAGGCGTGGATGGAGGGCCCGATGAAGGCGGCGCACCAGGGCGGCGGTTCCGGCAAGGGAGAAGGCCCGGGAGAGGGTGGCGGGGAGCGGCCGAAGCCTGCCGCGTCCGGCTCGACGCTGTGGTCGTTCGAGGTCGTACAGCAGGCAGCCCCCAAGCAGGGCTGATCGCGCATGACGAACACCCTGACCCGTCGCCTGACGTGGTCCGTGGCCAGGGAGCCGGTGGGCTCGGCCGTCGCCGCCGAGCTGTTGCGCACGTACTACACGGAGGTCAGCGACCGCTACTACGGACGGCCGACGACGGAGGCGGAGATCGAGCAGGGGCTCACCGACGATCCCAGCGACGATCTCGCCCCGCCCACCGGCGAGTTCCTCGCGGCCCGGTACGGCGACGAAGCCTCGGGGTGCGTGGGGCTGAGAGTGCTGGACGCCTCGACGGCCGAGCTCACCCGGATGTTCGTACGGCCCGGGCTGCGTGGGCTGGGCGGCGGATCGCGGCTGCTGACCGCGGCGGAGGCGGCCGCACGCGCGCTGGGCTCGCGGCGGATCGTCCTCGACACCCGTCTCGATCTGGTCGAGGCACGGGGCCTGTACGCCAAGCACGGCTACGGAGAGATCCCGCGCTACAACCGCTCCCGGTACGCCGAGGTCTGGTTCGGCAAGGAGCTCGGCGGCAGCGGGGAATGACGGGCGGCGGGTAGGGGCAGCGGGCGAGGGACGGGTCGTACGTACGGAGGCGCCGGGCACCCGCCGGCCCGCAACGGGCCTCACGCGGCAGCCGGGTGTCCGTCAGGCCGTGCGGTCCGTCAGGCCGTGCGGTCCGTCAGGCCGTGCGGTCCGTCAGTGCTCAGTAGTGGTCCGGGCGGTGCGGCCCGGGGGTGTGCGGCAGGTCGCCGTCGTGCGGCCGCTCCTCGTCCGAGCCGCACATCTCGGCGTTCAACTCCTTGACCAGCTCCACCAGATCGGTCGGCCGGTCCGGGCCCCACCAGTCGCCCAGCAGCGCCGCCAGGGATTCCTCGCGCGCATGGGCGAGCCTCCCCGCCACCTCCCGGCCCTTGTCGGTGAGCACCAGGGGCAGCCCGGTCCGTACGGCGAGCCCGCGCTCCTCGATCTGCCGGGCGGCGGCGGAGATGATGCCCAGGGGCACGGTGCTGCGCTCCGCGAGCAGGGCCGGCTCGGCGGAGCCGTAGCGGTTGATGCGCAGCAGCAGCCAGCTCGCCGCGGGCTTGAGGTCGTATCCGGCCTTCTGGCTGATCGTGAGATAGACCTCGCGGCGGCCCTCGCGGCTGCCGAGGACGGACAGGGCTCGGACGACCTCGTCGTGCGAGGAGCGTTCGACGGGGTTGCTGGCGAGGGTCTCGGTGATGTCGGGGGTGGTGACCGAGGCGCGCAGCGGGTCCTCCTTGAGGAACCAGGCGACGGCGAAGGCGACGAGCACGACCGGGGCCGCGTAGAGGAAGACATCGGTGATCGACACCGAATAGGCGTGCAGGACGGCGGGCTGGAGGTCGGCGGGGAGGTCGGCGACGTTGCGGGGGTCGGACTTCAGGGCGTCAACGCTCACGCCCGGCGGCAGTCTGCGGCCGGCCAGTTCCTCGGCGAGCTTGTCGTCGAGCTGTGTGGTGAAGATCGTGCCGAGGATGGCGACGCCGAACGACGCGCCGATGGAGCGGAAGAAGGTCGCCCCGGAGGTCGCCACACCGAGGTTCTCGTAGCGGACGGAGTTCTGCACGACGAGCACCAGCACCTGCATGACCAGGCCGAGGCCGAAGCCGAAGACCGCGAAGTAGGCGCTCATCTCCCAGCTGCCGGTGGTCTCGTCGAGCTGGTGGAGCAGGAGGAGACCGATGGTCGTGATGCCGGTGCCGGCGATCGGGAAGACCTTCCAGCGGCCCGTACGGCTGACGAGCCGGCCGGAGAGGGTGGAGGAGACCACCAGGCCGGCCACCATCGGCAGTATGTGCACCCCGGAGAGGGTCGGCGAGACACCCTGTACGACTTGCAGGAAGGTCGGCAGATAGGTCAGGGCGCCGAACAGCGCGAAGCCGACGACGAAGCCGATGACCGAGCAGAGCGCGAAGGTCCGTATCCGGAACAGCCCCAGCGGCAGGACGGGCTCGGCGGCCCTGCGCTCGACGGCGATGAAGGCGACGAGCAGCACCACGCCGAGGACGCCCAGGAGGACGATCTGCCAGGAGCCCCAGGCCCAGGTGGTGCCGCCGAGCGAGGCCATCAGGACCAGGCAGGTGGCCACGGAGGCGATGAGGAAGGTCCCGGCGTAGTCGATGGTGCGCGGGACCCGCCGAACAGGGATGTGCAGTACGGCGGCGATGACGAGGAGTGCGACGACGCCGATGGGCAGGTTGATGTAGAAGACCCAGCGCCAGCTGAGCTGATCGACGAAGACGCCCCCGAGCAGCGGCCCGAGCACGCTCGCCGCGCCGAAGACCGCGCCGAACAGACCCTGGTAGCGGCCGCGGTCGCGGGGCGGCACGAGGTCGCCGACGATCGCCATGGACAGCACCATCAGCCCGCCGCCGCCGAGGCCCTGGAGGGCGCGGAAGGCGATGAGTTCGGGCATGTTCTGGGCGATACCGCAGAGTGCGGAGCCGATGAGGAAGATGACGATGGCGCCCTGGAAGAGCTGCTTGCGGCCGTACTGGTCGCCGAGCTTGCCCCAGATGGGGGTGCCCGCGGTCGAGGCGAGCATGTAGGCGGTGACGACCCAGGAGATGTGCTCGAGCCCGCCCAGGTCACTGACGATGGTGGGGAGCGCGGTGGAGACGATCGTCTGGTCGAGGGCGGCCAGCAGCATGCCGAGGAGGAGCGCGCCGATCGCGACGAGGACGCTGCTCTTCGGCCGGTCCTCGCCCGGGGCTACGGTCGTGCTGTCGCTTTCCCGGCGGGCCTCCGGGGCGCCGCTGGGGGGGCCGGTCCCGGAACCTGTTCCGGGACCCGCGCCGGACCCGGCTCCGGCGTCGGCGCCGGTTCCGCGGCCCGGTTCCGGGGCGGATCCCCTCGGGGCGCTCGGGTCCTGAGCCATGGATCGACTCCTCAGATGGGGCTGTCGCACCGTGGTACGCAATCCATCCTGGTCGGTTCGGCCCGTTATGGCCTGCCGAGTCCGCCTTCGGCGCCAACGGATTTCCGGAGGGGCTGGTCCTCGGCCGGGATCGTTTGTATCGTGTAGGAACAAAGTGGTTCCGCCCGCATTCCCTGACCGGCGGGCGGAGCCCTTTGTCCTCTTCCCGCTCTCCCGTGCGCTCTGGAGCATGCCGATGACGGCCGATACCCCTCTGTCCGCTCCGTCCGCTCTGTCCGCCCGCGCTCTGCTGATCGACATGGATGGCACCATCGTCAACTCCGACGCCGTCGTGGAGCGCTGCTGGCGCCGCTGGGCCGAGGAGCAGGGGCTGGACCCGGAGTACGTCCTGGGCCACGTCCACGGACGGCAGGGGCACGCCACCATGGCAGTGATCCTCCCCGAGCGCGCGGCCGAGCTGAATCACGCCGACAACAAGCGGATGCTCGAGCAGGAGACCTCCGACATCGAGGGCGTCGTGCCGGTACCGGGCGCACCGGCCTTCATGGCAGCGCTCGCCGGGCTGCCGCACGCGCTGGTCACCTCTGCGGACGAGGCGCTCGCCCAGGCCCGTCTGGGCGCCGCCGGGCTGCCGGTTCCGGAGGTACGGGTCACGGCCGAGCGGGTGGGCGCCGGCAAACCGGACCCGGAGGGCTTTCTCAAGGGCGCCGCGGAGCTGGGCTTCGGGCCCGGGGACTGCATCGTTCTCGAGGACTCCGAGGTCGGTATCGCGGCGGGCCGGGCGGCCGGTATGCGGGTCCTGGGCGTCGGGCCGCGAGCAGCCGCGCACGGGCCGACCGCGCACGTGCCGACGCTGGAGGGCGTCCGCGTGGAAGCGCTCACGGACGGCGGCCTGCGGCTGCACCTGCCGAGCCGAGGCTGAGCGAGCGAGGGCGCGCGCAGCCGCCGCTCACGTACGCGTTCCACGCATCCCGGCGGCGGCCACAGCACGACAGTTCACGGCTGCCCGCATCCCGCGGCCGCATCTCCCCCCGATCTCGCCGATCGGGGGTGGGACGGCTGCCGCCGCGCCATCGGGCTCGTGGCGCTCACCGGCCGTCAGCCGCGACTGCCTCGTACAGTTCGGCCGTCAGGCCGCGACTGCCTCGTACAGTTCGGCCGTCAGGCCGCGACTGCCTCGTACAGGCTGAAGCCCGCGAGCGCCAGCATCACCACGGCCGCGACCCTGGTGATCAGGCGCAGCGGTACGAACTTCATGAGTGTGCGGCCGCCCAGGATGCCGATCCCGGCGACAGCCCACAGCGCCAGCACCGCGCCCAGGCCGACCGACACCGGGTCGTCGTAGCGGGCAGCGAGGTTGGCAGTCATGATCTGTGTGAGGTCGCCGAACTCCGCGACCAGGATCAGCATGAATCCGGCGCCCGAGACCTTCCAGAAACCCTGGTCGGCGGGCTGCCGTATCTCCTCCTCGCCCTCGTCCCTCCTGAGCAGCAGCGTCACCGCGCCCGCGAGGAAGAGCAGACCGACCACGGCCTGGACCAGGCGGTGCGGCAGCAGGGTCAGGACGCTGCCCGCCGCGACGGCGAGCGCCACGTGCACGGCGAAGGCGGCGGCGACGCCCGCGAAGACGTACGAGGCGCGGTAGCGGGTGCCGAGCATCAGCCCGGCGAGGGCGGTCTTGTCGGGCAGTTCGGCGAGAAAGACGACGCCGAACGCGACTGCGGCGATGCTGATGCTGATCACTGCGGTGATTTCCTCGATCGGTCGGACTGCCCCACCGAGAGACCTGCGTGAATCAGGGGTCGCTTCGGCACGGCAGCGTCTGGCTGGACACTGCGGCCGAAGGTCTCGCCGGCGCGGTACGCGGCGACGTACCGGCCTCCGGGCGCCGGCCCAGCCATCGACCCGGCGCACGAAGCGCTCCGCCAGTGACAGTGATCGGGTGACGGGTGACGGGTGACGGGTGACGGGTGAGCAGTATGTCGACGGTCCGGCGAAGAGCTACTCCCCTTCTGCCGGTCCAGCGTACGTGATCGTCACTCGGCTCCGACCCGGTGGAGACGTCCGCGCGCGACCAGCTCGAGCACCAAAGCGACCGCCACCGCCTGCACCGCTATCAGCGCGACCAGCACGAAGAGCTGCACCGCGCCCGCCTGCACCGGTGACGCCCCGCCCAGCAGCATCCCGACGAACGCCCCGGGCAGGGTGACCAGCCCCACCGTCCGCGTCTGGTCGAGCCCGGGGATGAGTGCGTCGGACGCGACGGGCCGGGCGACCTCCAGGCGCGCCTCCCGTTCGAGCAGCCCCAGCGCGAGCGCGGCCTCTACCTCCCCGTACCGGGAGTGCAGCTCGTCGAGCGCACGGCGGCCGGCGAGCACGGTGGCGGTGAGTGCGCCGCCGATGAGGATTCCGGTGACCGGGATCAGCGCGATGCCCTTGAGCGGCACGAGGCCGGTCAGCAGCAGGGCCGCGACGACGGGGGACGCTCCGGCGCCGATGGGGACGGCCGCCCACCACCAGGTGCGGTTGCCGGTGATACGGCGACCCGCGGTGCGTACGGCGACGGCGAACATCAGCGCGATAAAGGACAGCAGGAGCGGGACGGCGCGCACGACCCAGCCGATGACATAGGAGACGGCGGCGAGTTGGACGGCGGCACGGAGCCCGGCGACGGCGATGGCGCGGGCGTAGCCGTGGCCGTGGCCGTCGGCGAGCCGGGCGAGAGCCGCGACGCCCATCGCGGCGATGAGCAGCGCGGCGAGTACGACGCCGAGCGTGGCGTCGACCGGGAGGAGGGTGTCGGCGGCGGCCGGCAGCGGAGCGGGGGCGACGACCGGCGAGGCAGCGGCTGCGTGCACCCGGTCACCCTATGTGATCCTCATGCGGACCACATGCGGACCTCGTGCGGTCCTCCGGCTCTGGGACCGGCACCGATTCCGGACGGCGTTCGGGTGTGAACCGGCGGCGCTCGAGGCGCAAACCCCTTGATATGACGTGAGCATGTCGTCACGCTGTTACCTGGCGCCCACCCCCCAGAAACCTGGCGTCGCGACGATGGCCAGGCTTCAGCGGCCAACATCCCCCCACCCAGAGGGAGTTCGCATGTCCCATTCGCACACCACCCTTACTGCGCGGCGCAAGATCTACGCGCGTCGAATAGGCATGATCGCCGGACTGTCCGCACTGACCGGTTCCGTGCTGCTGAGCGGCCCGTCCGCCCAGGCCGCCCCGCCCACCCCGCCGAGCGCCGCCACCGCCCGTACCTACCTGAGCCAGCTCACGGTGCAGGCCGAGGGCTCCTCGGACGGCTACAGCCGTGACAAGTTCCCGCACTGGATCACCCAGAGCGGTGCCTGCAACACCCGTGAGGTCGTACTCAAGCGCGACGGCACCAACGTCCAGCAGGATTCCAGTTGTGCGGCGGTCAGCGGCGACTGGTTCTCCCCGTACGACGGCGCGACCTGGCACAACGCGGCCGACGTCGACATCGACCACGTCGTCCCGCTGTCCGAGGCGTGGAAGTCCGGTGCCAACAGCTGGACCACGGCCAAGCGCCAGGGCTTCGCCAACGACCTGACCCGCGCCCAGCTGATCGCCGTCACGGACAACGTCAACCAGTCCAAGGGGGACCAGGACCCGGCCGAATGGCTGCCGTCGGTCAGCAGCTACCACTGCATGTACGCCCGCATGTGGGTGTCCGTGAAGCACTCGTACAGCCTCAAGGTCGACTCTGCCGAGAAGTCGGCGCTCAGCGGCATCCTGAACGGCTGCTGACGAATTCCGGAAGAACCCAGGGGAGGAAACTCCCCACTTCCCTCCGTCGTTCCGTACCGTACGGAGCGATGGAGGGAGGGCAGCCACCGATGGCGGGACTGCTTCTGGGACCGCTGGTGCGGTATGTGGACGAGGACAGCGCGACGGTATGGGTCGAGACGAGCCGTCCGTGCGACGCCGAGGTCGTCTGCGAGGACGGCTCGGGCGCGGCCGGTGGTGTCGCGCGCACCTGGCAGGTCGCCGGGCATCACTACGCGCTGGTCACGGTCCGCGGGCTGAGACCGGGCACCAGCACCCCGTACCGCGTTCGGCTCGACGGCCAGGAGGTCTGGCCGCTGCCCGACAGCAGCCACCCGCCCAGCACGATCCGCACGCTTTCGGCTCCTGCGGCTCCCGGTGCGGATGCGGTTCCTGGGCCCGGTGCGGTTCCCGGAGCTCCCGCGGCTGCCGCGGCTCCCGGGGACGAGTCCGAACCCGCGCTGCGCGTGGCCTTCGGCTCCTGCCGCTGGGCAGCGCCTCCCTCGGGCCGGCGCCCGCACCGCGCCGGTGGGACATCCGCTCCCGACCCGGTGAACCCGGAGACGCACGGGAAGCCGTACCCCGCCGGAAGAGTCACCGCCCCCGACCCGGTCGGCCCGGACGCGCTGGATCTGCTCGCCGCCCGTATCGCCGCCGACCCCGACGCCGAGCGGCCCGACGTACTCCTGCTACTGGGCGACCAGGTGTACGCCGACGAGACCTCGGCCGCGATGCGCCAGTGGCTCTCGACCCGCCGCGACCTGAGCGAACCGCCGGGAGACCAGGTCGCGGACTTCGAGGAGTACACCCGGCTGTACTACGAGTCCTGGCTCGACCCCGAGGTGCGCTGGCTGCTCTCCACCGTCCCCAGCTGCATGATCTTCGACGACCACGATGTGATCGACGACTGGAACACCAGCGAGAGCTGGCGGGAGAAGATCCGGGCCACGCCGTGGTGGGAGGAGCGGGTGCTCTCCGGGCTGATGTCGTACTGGGTGTACCAGCACCTGGGCAACCTCTCCCCCGCCGAGCTCGCCACGGACCCGCTCTTCAAACAGGTGCGGACAGCGCAGGACGGAACCACGCTCGTACGGGAGTTCGCCGCCAGTGCCGACGCCGACCCCTCGTACACCCGCTGGAGCTACCGCCGCGACTTCGGGCGGGTGCGGCTGCTGATGCTCGACACACGGGCCGGGCGGGTGCTGGAGGAGGGTCGGCGGGCGATGCTCGACGAGCGCGAGTGGGCCTGGCTGCGCGAGCAGGTGCCGGCGGACGGGCCGGGGGCGTACGACCACCTGCTGATCGGCACCTCGCTGCCGTGGCTGCTGCCACCCTTCATCCACGACGTGGAGCGGTGGAACGCGGCGCTGTGCGCGGGAGAGCGCGGGACCCGCTGGGCGCGGTTCGCCGAGGATCTGCGGCAGCGCGCCGACCTGGAGCACTGGGCGGCCTTCCCGCAGTCCTTCGACGCGCTCGGTGCGCTGGTCGCGGAGGCGGGCAGCGGACCGAACGCCCCGGCCACGGTGTGCGTGCTGTCGGGGGATGTGCACCATGCGTACGTCGCGGAGCCGAAGTGGGCGGACGACGAGCAGCCGGTCGCACGGGCGTTCCAGCTGACCTGCTCACCGGTGCACAACAGGGTCCCGGCCTCGATCAAACTCGGCTTCCGCTTCGGCTGGAGCCGGGCCGGGCAGTGGCTGGGACGGAAGCTGGCACGGCACACGCGGCAGGGGCCTCCGATGATCCAGTGGCGCAGGACGGGCGGGCCGTGGTTCGGCAACCAGCTGATGACGCTCACCCTCCGCGGGCGCGGGGCGCGTCTGCGCCTGGACCAGGCGCGGCGGAACCGCGACGGGCAGGAGCGGCTGGCGGAGGTCCTCGACACCGACATCGGTGCGACTGCGGGCGGTTCGACAACCGGCTGAGGATGTGGCGGCCGGGCCTTGGGTCAGCGCTGGGCGACAAGGGCTCTGCCTGATCGGGAGCACGTCGTCAGGGGCAAGTGGTCGGGTGCGGGCACGTGGTCCAGCGGCCTCCGCATGACCGGTCGCACATGGTCAGGCGCCCGCGGTCGGACGCACCTGGTCGGGCGGGCCTCCGCATGACCGGCCGCACATGGTCAGGCGCCCGCGGTCGGACGCACCTGGTCGGGCGGGCCTCCGCATGACCGGTCGCACATGGTCAGGCGCCCGCGGTCGGACGCAC
>NZ_JBEXKU010000020.1:85547-101420 GCF_040609575.1 Streptomyces sp. NPDC004647
CTGGTCGGGCGGGCCTCCGCATGACCGGTCGCACAGGGTCGGCCCGGCCTTCGGCACGATCGGCGGCACCTGCTCGGTTGCACGCCTCGACGTGACCAGGTGCTCGTGCTCGGCCGCTGCTCGTGGTCCGGCCGCTGGTGGTCGGCCATTGAGGGTCGGCCGCCCCTGCGTGATCGGCCGCTCGTGATCGATCGCGCTCAACGTGGTCCGCCGCCCTCGGTGCGCTCCGTCCCCTCCCGGCCGGACAGGACTTGGCCGAAAGTGATCCGTCCCACAACGGACGCGGATCTCCTGCCCCGGACTCCGGGCCCGTTGGGGCGGACGGCATGATGGGGACCCTGCCCCAGCTGCCCCGGGAGAGCCGTCTTGGCCGGAGAGCACCACGCCATAGCCGTCGTCGGCGCCGGCCCCCGCGGCACGAGCGTGCTGGAACGGATCTGTGCCTCGGTCCCGGAGCTGTTGCCCGACGCCCGGCTGACGGTGCACATGGTGGATCCCGCACCGCCCGGCCCTGGCCGCGTGTGGCGCACCGCGCAGCCGCGTGAGCTGCTGATGAACACGGTGGCCTCGCAGGTGACCCTGTTCACGGACAGCAGCGTGCAATGCGAGGGTCCGGTGCGGCCGGGCCCCAGCCTGTACGAGTGGGCGCTCTCCCTGAGCGGCGAGGACCTCGATCCGCTGCTGCTGGCCGAGGCCCGGGCGCTGGGCCCCGACGACTATCCGAGCCGTGCCTTCTACGGCAGCTACCTGGCGTGGGTGTTCCGTCGGGTGGTGGGCGGAGCGCCCGGATCGGTGACGGTGGAGGTCCATCCGGCGCGCGCCGTACGGCTGGAGGAACACGCGGACGGCGCCCAGGCGCTCGTCCTGGAGGACGGACGCGAGCTGGGTGGCCTGTCGGCGGTCGTGCTCGCCCAGGGTCATCTGCCGGTGGTGCCCGGGGAGGCGGAGGAGCGCGTCTCCTCGTACGCCGCGGCTCACGGGCTGCGGCACCTCCCGCCCGCGAACCCGGCCGACGTCGACCTGTCCCGGATCGCCCCGGGCGAGGCGGTGTTGCTGCGCGGCCTCGGCCTCAACTTCTTCGACCACGTCGCCCTTCTGACGACGGGGCGCGGCGGCACGTACACCACGGGGGCGGACGGCTCGCTTCGCTACCGCCCCTCGGGCAGTGAGCCCCGCCTGCACGCGGGTTCACGTCGCGGAATCCCGTACCACGCGCGCGGCGACAACGAGAAGGGGCCGTGGGGCCGCCACGAGCCGCTGCTGCTGACCCCCGCGGTGATCGCGTCCTTCCGCACCCGGGCGGAGGCGGGCGACTTCCCCGACTTCCTGTCCGAGGTGTGGCCGCTGGTCGCGAAGGAGATCGAGACGGTCTACTACGAGGCGCTGGCTGCGACACGAGCGGCGGTCGGCTCGCCGGTCGGACCCGCCGTCGGCTCACCGGTCGGCGGACCCGCGGTCGGCTCGGCGCTCGAGCCCGCGGTCGACTCGGCACTCGAGCCCGCGGTCGGCTTGCCGGTAGGCGGACCGGCGTTCGGACCGGCGCCCGGCCCCTCCGTCGGCCCTGCAGTCGATTCGGCGGTCGGGTCGGCGCTCGGCGGCGCGCGCCGGTTCCGCGAGCGCTTTCTCGCCGCTCCCCACGGCAGCGCCGAAGAGGCCGCTGTCCTGGACGAGTTCGGGATCGCCACGGACGTGCGGTGGTCGTGGGACGACCTCGCGCGGCCGCACGGTGGGCGGGCCTTCGGCGGCCCGGAGGACTTCCGCGCATGGCTGCTCGGACATCTGCGGGCGGACGCGGAGCACGCCCGGCTCGGCAATGTCGCCGGACCGGTCAAGGCCGCGCTCGATGTGCTGCGGGACCTGCGCAACGAACTGCGCCAGATCGTCGATCACGCCGGGCTCTCCGGCCTGTCCCGCCGCGACCACCTCGACCGCTGGTACACCCCGCTCAACGCCTTTCTCTCGATCGGCCCGCCGAGGCGCCGGATCGAGGAGATGGCCGCGCTGATCGAAGCGGGCATCCTCGACGTGATCGGGCCCGGGCTGGAGATACGACTCGGCACGCCCGGAGGCGGGCGCGGATTCACGGCGCACTCCCCCCATGTCCCGGGTTCCGCCGTGACGGCGACGACGCTGATCGAGGCCCGGCTGCCCGAGCCGGATCTGCGCCGCACCGACGACCCGCTGCTGGCAGGGCTGTTGAGGACCGGCGCGTGCCGCCCTCATGTGACCGATGGCTACGAGACGGGCGGGCTGGACGTCACCGTGCGGCCGTACCGGCTGATCGACCGGGAAGGGCGCCCGCATCCACGGCGGTTCGCGGTCGGGATACCGACCGAGGGCGTGCACTGGGTGACGGCGGCGGGTGCCCGGCCCGGCGTCAACTCGGTGACGCTGTCCGACGCCGACGCCGTGGCACGAGCCGCGCTGCGCACCACCGGCCCGCGCCCATCCGGAACCCCGGCACGAGCTCACGAAGCCGATGCCCCGCAGCCGAAGGACACCCAACTGGCAGGCACGCACACCGGGTCATGACGGCCGGCGCCCGATTCGGCGTCGGCTCGACTCGATAACCCCGCTCGAGTGCCCCCATGTCCGGTCGTCCGCGGTGTCGGCGGTGTCGGCGGTGTACGGCATCGTGCTACGCCGATCGTTCGCGCGTGCCGTCACCCCCGGCGGACCGGGAGGGCGAAGACAGGGCCGACACCGCGGCGTCACCGACACGGACAGATGCGCCGCGCCCCGGGCCGCACCGCGTACGCCCGCCGCCCCAACCTCCCCCGAGAGTCCGGACAACCGTGCGGAAACCGACCCCGGATCAGATGTTGAACTTGCAAGTATTAATTAGGCCACCCTAATCTGAGCCTCTCATCGGTTCGTCCCCACCGAAGGAGTCCTTCGTCATGCCTTCCGGAACCCCCCTCACCGCCCGCGCCGACAGCGCGCAGCCGTACGCGCTCGCGCTCTTCCGCGGCGTCGTCGGCCTGCTCTTCGCCTGCCACGGCGCCGCCTCGCTGTTCGGCATACTCGGCGGCGCGATGGGCGGCGGCACCGTCCCCGCCGGCGCCTGGCCCGGCTGGTACGCCGCGGTCATACAGCTCGTCGGCGGCGCCCTGGTGGCGCTCGGCCTCGGCACCAGGATCGCCGCGCTGATCTCGTCCGGGTCGATGGCGTACGCCTACTTCTCCGTCCACCAGGGCGAGGGCCTTTGGCCGTTGCAGAACGGCGGCGAGCCCTCCGCGATGTTCTGCTGGGCCTTCCTGCTCATCGTCTTCACCGGGCCCGGCGCCTGGGCGCTGGACCGGCTCGTGGGCGCCGAGCGCACACTCCCCGCGGCGGCCCCGCAGGCCCAGGGCGAGCCCAGCGCCGCCTGAGTCCGGAGCACCGGCCGGGTGCGCCCGCGGGGCGCACCCGCCGGAAGCTATCTCTTCGCGCCGAACGGCACGGTGAAGCAGGCCAACCGCTCTTCCGCGGCGGGGGCTTCACCGTGCCCGCCGCGGGCCGTCGTCCGCCCGTGCAGCACCACCGACCCCGCCTTGCCCGGCCGGAACCGCCAGGCGTTGTGCGAGACCGCCTCCCCGGCCCCCTTCCGGTCCGTGGTGAAATTCAGCCAGACCTCGTTGCGCCGGTTGGCGAAAGCCGGGTCGACGGAGGGCTGCTTGGGGTCCACCCGGTCCTGGTAGCGCTGGCCCGAGTCGTCCGGAAGCGCGCCGCAGGGTCCGGTGTGGACACGCACGTCGAACGCACGGTCGGCCTCGATCCCCTTCAGCCGGACCCGGACGGTCGTGCCCGACGAATCCGCCGACTTCTCCACATCGATCGACGCCCCGGCGGGCACCGCATCGGTGTCATACGTGACCGCGCCCGGCTTGAAGTCCTTGTCCCACGGCGCGAACCGGCCCCAGGCATGGATCCAGTCCTTCCCGCCGGCAACCGCCGGGGTCGCACCGCCGGCAAGTCCGACGGACACCGCCATCGCCACTGCCGCCGCTCCCGCCACTGCCGCACGGTTTACTGAAGCCATCTCGCACTCCCTCAACTGCCGCCGATTGGTACGTTTCGCCGCACTTACCGTTCCCCGCCGCGGGCAACGCCCGCATCCTGCGTCCGGGTGACAGCGATTCGAACAACACGGCTCACCCCGGCCGATCTATCCCCCTCGAGCGGGCGTACGCTGTATGGCTGTAACGCCGCCCCTGCCGCTTCCCTGCGACGTCGCGGCGGGGGACCGGACAGGGGAGAAGCGTTGCTGGAAAGCCTGGGGTCGTTGACCGTCACCCCCTGGATCTACGTGATCGTGGCTCTGTCCGTACTGCTGGACGTCTTCGTCCCCGTCCTTCCGAGTGGCGTCCTGGTGATCGCCGCCGCGACCACCGCCGCCGGCACGAGGACCGCAGCGGGTGCCGTCGGTGCGGCGAGCGCCGGCAGCTCGGAGGTTCCCGACATGCTCGTGCTGGTGCTGTGCGCCGCGACCGCCTCCTGCGTCGGCGACCTGGTCGCGTACCGGCTGGCCTGGCGCGGCGGCGACCGGCTCTCCCGTGCGATCGCCCGCTCCCGTCGGCTGACTGCGGCTCAGGACCGGCTGGGCGCCGCGCTGCTGCGCGGTGGCGGCATGCTCGTCCTCATCGCTCGTTTCGCACCCGCCGGACGGTCGGTGGTGAGCCTCGGGGCCGGGGCCATGCACCGCAGAGCCGCCGAGTTCCTGCCCTGGTCGGCGCTCGCCGGACTGGCTTGGGCCGGATACAGCGTCAGCCTCGGCTACTTCGGCGGGCAGTGGCTCGGAGCCACCTGGCTCGGTACGGCCGTGTCGGTGCTCGCGCTCTTCGCGGCCGGCGCGGGGGCGGCGTACGCGCTCCGGCGTCCGGTCGTGCCGCGGCAGTCGGCGGTCGCGGCGGCGGCTGGGCCAGCCGGCGGCTGACCGCCGGGACGTGACCCCACCGGGACGTGACCCCGCCGGTTTGGTCATCTCGTCGGACGGGGCACCCGCAAGTCGGTGACCTCGCACGTTGGTGACTCACCCGGATGGCGCGGCCGTTGACCCGGCTCAAGGGACCCGGCTCAGGGGACCTGGCGCAGGTAGACGGCCCCGCAGGTGTGGCAGAAGGGTTCCCTGGTCATCCCCCAGGCGTCCTCCGGCTGAGCGGCGGCACGGGGGTCGAGTTCACGTCCGCACAGGGCCGTCGTAGCGGAGAAGTCACTGCGGACCATGTGCCAGAGCTCCACCGGCCCCAGGTCCCGGTCCTCGCGCTCACGCCTGCTCTTCCGCCTGAGTCCGATCCTCTCGCTCAGGCTCTTCCTCCCTGCCGCCCCCGCCCCGGGCCCGGCCCTGGTCGCGGGCCCCGCCCCGGTTCCGGTCCCGGGCTGCGCCGCGTGCTCCGCACGTATCTCGTACATGGCATGCATGAGGCCACCTCCCTCATCACGCCGAGGCGCGCTTCTTCGCGGCCGTCTTCTTGGTCGTGGACTTCTTCGCCGCCGACGCCGTCGACTTCGTGGCGGTCGTCTTCTTCGCTGCGGTCTTCTTGGCCGTCGCCGAGGTGCTCTTCTTGCCGCTGCTCTCCTTGGGCGACGAGGCCGCCTTCTTCGCCCCAGAGGCGGTGCTCTTCCGCCCGCCCGAGGCGCCGGAGGAACGGCCGGACGCCGCCTGCCTGGAAGCCGCGGCCTTCTTCGCACCCCGCGCGGGCGTCTTGGCGGCCCGTCGCCGCCCGGCGCCTCCGGCGCCCTCCGCGGCCTCCTCGCCCTCACCCCGCCCGTGCTGGGCGGCGCGGACGCTGTTCTCCAAGGCGGCCATCAGGTCGATGACCTTGCCGCCGCCCTCGGGCTGCACTCCGGGCTGCTCGGGCTCGGTCCCCTGCAACTTCGCCGTGACCAGCGCCTCCACCGCCTCCCGGTAGTCGTCGTGCAGCTCCTCGGTGTCCAGCTCGCCGAGGGTGTCCATGAGGGTGTCCGCCAGATCCAGCTCCGCGTCCCGTACCGTCACCTTCGTCTCCGGGGCGACCCCCGTGGGCTGCCGGATCTCGTCGGGCCACAGCATGGTGTGCATCGCGAGGGCGTCCTCGACGACCCGGAGCATCCCGAGCGTCTCGCGGCCGCGCAGCGCGAGCTTGGCGACGGCCACCTTCTGGCTGCGGTTCAGGGCCTCACGCAGCAGGACGTACGGCTTCGCCGCGCCGGCGCCGTCCGCGGCCAGGTAGTACGAGCGGTCCAGCTGGAGCGGGTCGATGCTGTCGGCGGGAACGAACGCCAGGATCTCGACGGTCTTGGCGGTCGGCAGCGGCAGCGCGGCCAGGTCCTCATCGGTGAGCTGGACGATGGTGCCGTCCGGTGCCTCGTAAGCCTTGGTGATCTCCTCGTTGGAAATCTCCTCGTCGTCCAGCTCACACACTTTGCGATAGCGGATCCGGCCGCCGTCTCTCGCGTGCACCTGGCGGAACGAGACCGAGTGGCTCTCGGTGGCTCCGAACACCTTGATGGGGATATTGACCAGCCCAAACGAAATAGACCCTTTCCAGATGGATCGCATGATTCATCCCTTTCATGGGATTCTCATGGTATGTCGCAGATGACGGAGGTGGAGGGGCGGCGCCTGGCGCTCAGCAACCTGGACAAGGTGCTCTATCCGAACGGCTTCACCAAGGCGGAGGTGCTCCACTACTACGCCACCAACGCCGAGGTCCTGCTCCCCCACCTCCGCGACCGCCCGCTCTCCTTCCTGCGCTATCCGGACGGCGCCGAGGGTGAGCACTTCTTCGCGAAGAACCTGCCGCCCGGCACGCCCGACTGGGTGAAGACGGCCGTCGTGCCGCGCTCGGGCGCGGGCGAGACCGGCGAGCACGTCCTCGTCCAGGACCTGCCGACGCTGATCTGGGCGGCGAACCTGGTCACCGAGTTCCACACCCCGCAGTGGAAGGCGGCCGAGCCCGGCCTGGCCGACCGGCTGGTCTTCGACCTCGACCCCGGGGCCCCGGCGACGATCGTCGAGTGCTGCACCGTGGCCGAGTGGCTGCGCGACCGGCTCGCCGCGGACGGCTTCGAGCTTCTCGCGAAGACGAGCGGCGCGAAGGGCCTACACATCCTGGCTCCCCTGGAGCCCGTACCGTCCGAGCGGGTCACCGCGTACGCCAAGTCGCTCGCGGTCGAGGCGGAGAGCGCGCTGCCCGGTCTGGTGGTGCACCGGATGGCCCGCCATCTGAGGCCGGGGAAGGTCTTCGTCGACTACAGCCAGAACACGGCGGCGAAGACCACTGCGGCCCCCTACACGCTGCGTGCCCGCCCGGCCCCCACCGTGTCCGCGCCCATCACCTGGGACGAGGTCGCCGACTGCACGGACGCGGACCAGCTCGTATTCCGGGCCGGTGACATCGCCTCGCGGGTGGCGCGGTCCGGGGATCTGCTCGCCCCGCTCCTCGACCCCGGCCGCGCCCGCCCGCTGCCACCCACCGAGGCCGCGTGAGCCCGCAGCTGCGGCCGCCCGTACGGGTCGCGCTGGCGCGCTCGGTGGAGGTGATGGCGCACGGCCGGTACGCGTACGAGCCGAAGTTCGACGGGCACCGGCTGGTCGTCTTCCGCACCGAGCAGGGCGTGCTGCTCCAGGCCCGCTCGGGCCGCATGGTCGCGGACGCCTTCCCGGACATCGCCGCCGCGGCGGAGGCGCTCCCGGAGGGGACGGTGCTCGACGGTGAGGTGGTCATCTGGACGGGCGGGCGTACGGACTTCGCCGCCGTACAGAAGCGCGCGATGGCCGGGCGGACCCGCGCCGCCGCGCTGGCCCGCGAACTCCCGGCTTCCTACGCGTCGTTCGACCTGCTGGCAGCCGGGGCGTCGGATCTGCGGCGGCTGCCGTACGAGCAGCGCCGCGACCGACTGGTCGAGCTGCTCTCGCCGCTCGGGCCGCCGCTCCAGGCCGTGCCGGTGACCACGGATCCGGAGCTGGCCGCGACCTGGTACGAGACGCTGCGCGAGGTCGGCGTCGAGGGTCTGGTGATGAAGCGGCTCGACCACCCCTATCGCGGTGGCCGCCGGGACTGGCAGAAGCTGCGGCACTCGGAGACACGCGACGCGGTGGTCATCGGGGTGACCGGCCCCCGCGCCCGCCCCAAAGCGCTGGTCCTGATCCTGCCGGGTGACGACACGCCGGTCGTGTCCGGGCCGCTGGCCCCGGGGGTACGGGCCGGGCTGGCCGAGGCGCTGTCCGCCCTGCCGGAGGGGGGTGGGGGCGAGCGTGGGGGCGAGCCCTCGGTCGGAGGCGAGCGCTCGGGGGACGTACAGGAGACGCCCGACGGCATTCTCTACACCCCCGTGCCCCCGGACCTGACGGTCGAAGTCAGCCGGACCGCCACCCGCACCCCGATCACCACGGTCATCCGGCTGCGCACCCCCGGCTGACATCCACCGCCGTAAGGCCCCCGCCCCTGCCCGCGCCTGCACGCCTGCCCACGCCTGCCCGCCCCGTCAGGGTCCGGAATGCGTCCGGTGCGAGCGCGGCGTTCACCTACGGCCCACATGGCCGTACACGCGGTGGGCCGCAGGTATGAATTGCCGGACAACCGATTTTGCCCCGGTATGTCGCGAGATACATGGTCGACGGCCAATACGGCCGCTTCTTCATGTCTCTGGAGGCTCACATCGTGGGCACACCCACCCGCATCGCCGCCGCATGCGCTCGCCGGGCCCCTCTGCTCGGTGGCTTCGGCGCGGCCGGGGCCGCCGATCCGCCCGGCACCGTGCACATCGTCTCCCCGGGCAAGGGGACCCCGATCCAGAGCGCCGCGAACCGGGCCCGCGCCGACGACTCCGTTCTCGGGCGCCCCGGGCACTACAAGGAAAACGTCCCGGCCCGGCCCCCGGCCGGCCACTCGACGCCCTCGGCGCCCCGGCGCCTCGGCACGGATCGGACACCATGACCCACAGCACCCGTCTCCTCCGCCTCCGCCTGCGGTTCCCGCTCCTGTGTCTCGCGACGGCCCTGCTCCTCCTGCCCGGCACGAGCGCCGATGCCCACGACGACGACCCCGAGGCTCCCCGGGGCGCGGGTGACCCGCTGCCCGCCCGGATGGCCGACACCGGCGGGGGCACCCAGCTGATCACCGCCGAGGCTCCCGGCCTCGCGTCCACCACCGGCACCGTGTCGTGGTGGCAGAAGCGGAACGGCACCTGGGTGCGGGCAGGCTCCAGCCCCGCGCGCTTCGGGGCCAACGGTCTGGCCGAGGGAAGCACCCGGAAGCAGGGCACCTCGACCACGCCGACCGGGCTGTACGACCTCCCCTTCGCCTTCGGCACCGGGGAGGCTCCCGCCGGCACCTCGGTCCCGTACCGCGCGATCACCACCGAATCCTGGTGGTGCCAGGACAACTCCTCGACGTCCTACAACCGGTGGGTCGAGCCGCTGCCGCCGGACTGCTCCGCGTCCGAGGCCGAACATCTGACCTCGTACCGCACCCAGTACGCCATGGCCCTGGTGATCGGCTTCAACTACGCACGGCCCGTCAAGGACCGCGGCGCGGGGATCTTCCTGCATGTCAACGGGCGCGGTGCCACAGCGGGCTGCGTATCGGTGCCTGCCGCGGCGATGAAGGAGATCCTGGCCTGGACGGACCCCGCGGACGAGCCGCACATCGCCATCGGCACCCGCTCGGGCAGCACAGCGATCACCGGCTACTGACCGGACCGGAGGCCGCTCTCACGGGCTCGGCCGCCGATCGTACGGTCACCGCGGCGAGGCTGTGACGTGCGAATACGCCCTCGACTGTGACGGTCCCACGCGGCTGCCACGTCGACGGTGTTGCCCTTAGGCTGACATGTGAGGGCGGTACGGGTTTCGGGGCAAGGCGATGCCAGGGAGGCCGCTGTGACTACCGAGTCCAGTGTGATCAGTGAATCCTCCGGAGGCCGCCACAGCTTCGGGGACCCGGGCGCACCCCGTTACCTGCCGATCGCCGAACACGGGCTGATCGGCGATCTTCGCAGCGCGGCTCTGGTAGGAAGCAACGGCACCATCGACTGGTACTGCTGCGGCCGCTTCGACGCGCCCAGCATCTTCGCCTCGATCCTCGACGCCGACCGGGGCGGCTCCTTCGAGCTCGCCGCCGATGTCCCGACGCGCACCAAGCAGTTCTACTTCCCCGACACCAATGTGCTGATCACCCGCTTCTTCGCGGACGACGGGGTCGGCGAGGTCCAGGACTTCATGCCGATCATCGACGACTCCCGCGAGGCCGAGCGGCACCGTTTGATCCGGCGCGTGGTCTGCGTACGCGGCTCGCTGCCGTTCCACGCGCGCGTGGCGCCCCGGTTCGAGTACGGCGCGCAGGCCCACACGGTGCGGATGGAGTACGGCCAGGCGTTCTTCGAGTCCCCGGCACTCTCCCTCGCGCTGACGTCCAGCGCGCCGCTCGACATCGACGGCCCGGACGTCACGTCGCTGTTCAAGCTGGTCGAGGGCGAGTCCGCCGTCTTCGCCCTCGACCAGGTCGGCGGCGATGTGATGCCGCGGGGCTGTCCGCAGGCCGAGGCGGAGGAACTGTTCGCCGCCACGGTGCGGTACTGGCGGCGCTGGCTGTCCAAGTCGCGCTACCGCGGGCGCTGGCGCGAGATGGTGCACCGCTCCGCGCTCACCCTGAAGCTCCTCACGTACGCGCCGACCGGCGCCATCGTGGCCGCGCCGACAACGAGCCTGCCCGAGCAGATCGGCGGCGAGCGCAACTGGGACTACCGGTACGTATGGATCCGCGACGCCGCCTTCTGCGTCTACGCGCTCCTCCGGCTGGGCTTCACCGACGAGGCCAAGGCCTTCATGCACTTCCTGTCCGAGCGGATCGGCTTCACCGAAGGGTCCCCCGAGGGGCCGTTGCAGATCATGTACGGCATCGACGGGCGCCGCGAACTGCCCGAGCGCGAGCTGCACCACCTCGAGGGCTATATGGGCTCCTCCCCGGTACGGGTCGGCAACAACGCGGTCGATCAGCTCCAACTGGACATCTACGGAGCGCTGATCGACTCCCTCTACCTCTACGACAAGTGGGGAGAGCCGATCTCCAGCGAGCACTGGGACACCGTGAGCAAGCTGGCCGAATGGGTGTGCGACAACTGGGACCAGCCCGACGAGGGCATCTGGGAGACCCGCGGCGGACGCAAGAACTTCCTGTACTCGCGGCTGATGTGCTGGGTGGCGATCGAACGGGCCATGCGGATGGCCATGCACCGCGGCCTGCCCGCCGATGTGACGCGCTGGGGACAGGCCCGCGACGCGATCTACCGGCAGATCATGACGCGCGGCTGGTCCACGGAGCGGCGCGCCTTCGTCCAGCACGAGGGCGACGACGTCCTCGACGCCTCCCTCCTGATGATGCCGCTGGCCAAGTTCATCTCCCCGACCGATCCGAAATGGCTCTCCACGCTGGACGCACTCGGCGAGGAGCTGGTGTCGGACTCCCTGGTCTACCGCTACGACCCGCAGGCCAGCCCGGACGGGTTGCGGGGCGAGGAGGGCACGTTCTCGATCTGCTCGTTCTGGTACGTCGAGGCGCTCTCCCGCGCAGGGCGGCAGGACGATGCCCGGCTCGCGTTCGAGAAGATGCTCACCTACGCCAACCACCTCGGCCTCTACGCGGAGGAGATCGGCCACACCGGCGAGCAGCACGGCAACTTCCCCCAGGCCTTCACCCACCTGGCACTGATCAGCGCCGCCTTCAACCTCGACCGCGCGCTCGGCTAGGACTGTCCCCTGTCGAAGCCCAGCCCTTTTCGAAGCCCCGCCCGGGGAGCGGCGGCTGGGCCCATCGGGCACGCCCAGGCGCAGGCTCGGCTGCCGTAGGCCTGGCCTGCAAGAACGCAACCGTACGGGGGGCAATCGAACGAAGGGGCGTAACGTATCAAATGGCACGTACCGAAGCATCCCGGAGCGGCAGATGGCTCTCCAACGCCCCCGCCCGTCGGCGAGCGACGATGAGCTCTTGGACACCCTGGGAAAGCTCACCGGCCAGGTCGTCGCGCAGAGCAAGCTGCGTCAGGCCCGGGTGGAACTGGCTGTCGCACTGCAGCACAGTCTCCTCCCGGTGGAACTTCCGGATCTGCCCGGCCTGCGGACCGCGGCACGCTACGCCCCCGCCCAGGACGGTCTGGACATCGGCGGCGACTGGTACGACGTGTTCTGGATGCCGGACAACTCGCTCGCGTTCGCCATCGGTGATGTGCAGGGGCACGGTGTGGAATCGGCCGCCGTCATGGGGCAGATCCGTGCGACGCTGCGCGCCCTCGCCCTCTCCACCACCGATCCGGGCGAGATCCTGGGCATGGCCAACGAGCTGCTGGTCTCGATGGGCACCGACCTCTTCGTGACGTGCTGCCTTCTCCGCTTCCACCCGTCCCGTCTCGAGCTTGCCAGCGCCCGTGCCGGTCACGTTCCGGCGATCTGGTGCACTGCCGACGGGCTGGCGGCCATCGTTCTGGACGAGGGCGGCCTGCCCTTGGGGATACAGACCGGGGAGAGATATCCGGTGACCCGGCACCTGCTCATGCACGAGGGAGCCTTCGTCCTGTTCACCGATGGGGTGGTGGAAGGCCCCTCCTTCCCGATCGAGAGCGGACTGGAACGGGCGGCCGAGGTGGTCGGCGCCGGCTTCCACTCCGACCCCGATCTACTGGCCGCCGAGATGATCGAACTGGCCGCGCTGACCGGCCATGCGGACGACGCCGCCGTTCTCGTACTCCGCCATGCAGGGGCCGGGGGCGCACTGTAGAGCCGGCCGATGTGGTGGTCCGCCCGCCCCCGGGCGAGGACCTCGCGCGTAGCCGGGGGCGGGGCGAGGGGGCTGGGCGCGCGGGCAGGGCGCGGGGTTGCAGAGCGTGAGGGTTCGGCGCGCTGCGGATGCTCACCGCCGTGGCCGTGGGCCGCCGGCCATCGCCCGGCATTTCGACCGTCGCCCGGCGTTCCGCGTTCCGGTGTCGTTAAAGAACAGGCCATTCCCGCTGCCCAGGATCCCGAATGAATGAGTCCGCTTAGCGATTTATCGATGTTGCCGGCGCCGCGGACGTTGCCGGTACTGCCGACGCCGTCGACCACGGCACCGGAGGGACCCCATGACCGGCTCCGCCATCAACCGCCGACACTTCCTGCTCACCTCCGGCGCCGCCGTAGCGGGAACCGGCGCGGCGTGGACAGCGATACCCGGGCAGCGCAGCAGCGCCCCTGCCTCGCCCACCGCGAAGACGGCGGCCACGTCCCGGCCCGCCGCGCCCCGGCCGGTGACCCGGCGCGCCCCTCCCTGCGCGGCGACGACGCTCGAGACCGCGGCGCAGCTCCGCGGTGGGGGCGGTGGCGGAAGCGGCGGTGGCTACCGGCGGCTGGTCTCCGGCCCCGGGCTGCCCCTGGTGGTACGGAGCGAACTGGCGGCCCCCGCGGCCGGGCGACAGGACCGGCGTACCGCCCTGGCGTGCTTCGTCCAGTTCACCGACCTCCATGTGGCCGATGTGCAGAGCCCGTTGCGCCTGGAGTATCTACGCGCGCAGGCGCCGGGCGCGTGGCGGCCGCAGGAGGCGCTCTCGGTGGCGGGGTCCGTCTCACTGGTGGAGCAGGTCAACGCGCTCGGCCGGGGCCCGCACACCCGCAGCCCGCTCGAGTTCGTGATAACCACCGGCGACAACATCGACAACAACTCCTCGATCGAACTGGAGTGGTTTCTGCGCGTCATGAGCGGCGGCCGGATCACGCCCGACACCGGCGACGTCACGTCGTACGAGGGCGTGCAGGATTCCGGTCTCCCCTTGTACTGGCACCCCGACGACAGCCTGCGCGACAACGACAAGAAGCTCGGCCTGCCGCGGATACCCGGTTTCCTGGAAGCCGCGAGGCGCCCGGTCACCAGCCCCGGCCTGGGTATTCCCTGGTACTCCACGGTCGGTAACCACGACGACCTGCCCGGCGGGTGCTGGGCCCCGGACGAGCCGGCGCTGACCGACTTCGTCACCGGAGCCCGCAAGCTGTTCACCGTCCCGGACTCCGACCTGGCCGCCCTGTCGAGTGCGCTGAAAACGGGCGACGACCCCAAGGCCGAGGTGCTCAAGGGCATCCTGAGCGCCTACGCGCCGAAGGCACGGACGGTCACCGCCGACGAGCGCCGCAAGCCGTTCACTCCGTACGAGTACCTGACCGCGCACCTCGACCCCGCCTACGCCGGGGCCGGCCCCGTCGGCCACGGATACACGGCCGCCAACCTCGACGGCGACCGTATGTACTACTCGTTCAAGGTCGCCGAGGACGTCATCGGCATCAGCCTCGACACCACGTACCGCAGCGGCCACTACGAGGGCTCGCTCGGCACCGGTCAACTGCGCTGGCTGGAGCGGACGCTGGCCTCGCACAGCTCCCGCTCCTACGACGCCGACGGCCGGCTGGTGCGCAATACCGGGGCCGACGACGCCCGTGTCCTGGTCTTCAGCCACCACAACAGCCCCACCATGCAGCGGCGCCCCGACGCTACGGACTCCGGAGAGGAGCGGCACGACGGCGAGGAACTGATCGCCCTGCTCAGCCGGTTCCCCAACGTGGTGGCGTGGATCAACGGCCACAGCCATGCGAACCGGATCACGCCGCACGCCCACCCGACCCCGAAGCGCTCCTTCTGGGAGGTCAACACCGCCTCCCACGTCGACTATCCGCACCACGCTCGCGTGATCGAACTGGTCGACAACCAGGATGGGACGCTCTCCCTGCTCACCACGCTCATCGAATCCGCGGCGCCCCACCGGACCGACTTCGAGGACCTGTCGGCCGTAGGCCTGGCGTCGCTGTACAGGGAGCTTTCGTTCAACGCCCCCGGTGTCCGTGAGGGCCTGGCGGGCGGGGCTGCCGACGGCAATACGGAGCTGCTCGTACCGCGCCCGTAGCCGGTGCAGCTCCCGCCCGGTCGGGCCGGCGGGTTGCTAGGGTGCAGCCCCATGGGCGCCGGCAAGGACAGCAGAACGAACGGGCCCGCACCACTGCGGCGGGACGCGCAGCGCAACAAGGATCTGTTGATCGCAGCCGCTCGGGAGATCTACGCCGAGCAGGGCGTGGACGCGCCGCTGGACGAGATCGCCCGTCGGGCCGGAGTCGGCAACGCCACCCTCTACCGGCGGTTCCCGACGCGCGCGGCGCTCATCGAGGAGGTCTTCCACGACGCGCTGACCGCCACCCTGCGGGCGGGCGAGGAAGCCCGGAAGGGCGACGACGCCTGGGCGGCCTTCACCGGCTACCTGGAGCGCATCTTCGAAGGGCTGGCCACCGACCGGGGCGCCAACGACCTGATGACGACGGGCATCGAGGGAATCACCTCGCTCGACGCCCTCCGGTCGCACCATCACGAGACGATCAGCATCCTGATCCGCCGTGCCCAGGACCAGGGCACGATGCGGGACGACGTCGTCACCGAGGATCTTCTGTTCGCGCTGGCCGCCCTGGGCAGAGTCGTCCCGGCCGCCGCCACCGTCGTGCCCGACTCCTGGCGCCGCCATCTCGCCCTCCTTCTCGACGGCCTCCGCACCGAAGCCGCCCGCCCCCTCCCCGTTCCGCCGTTCACTCTCGACCAGTTCGGCGACGTCCTGCAGGAGCTGGGCACGCCGCGACCGGGACGCCAGTAAGGACCGCGCAGCGGCTCGACACGGGCGACGGCACGGTCACCATCCAGGGCTGCGAGCCGTTCGCGCTGCGGAAGTAACCGCAGCACTCAACTCGTTGGCCCCGCCGCCTCCGAGCGTCAGAGCAGGTCATGAAGGACAGACGAGGGGGGCGGCCCGGGCTTGGACCCCCGGCCCCCCCCCCCGCCCGGGGCGGGGGCCCCCCCCCCCCGCGGCCCGGCAGCACCACGCCAGTGCAGGCCCGCTCACCACTCCGACGCCCAT